>JAJRTP010000503.1 GCA_024278255.1 Chloroflexota bacterium
AATTCCCACTTCTTTTTTCAATGGTCTGGTGGATTCTATGTGCTACACCACTTGAAATGGATAAAGTCGAGCTCAAAAGACAGGGTAAATAGCAAACCGCGAAACCGCGAAAATTTTTCTTGACGGCCGTCACCCCTTTATGCTACCCTGTCCCTGAAAACGATTTGCAGGATAAAGACATGGGACACTTGTTAGCCAACCGGAAAGCAGCACAGTTACGCGATTTATTACTCAATAAATCCTTTTATTTACGTTGCTGGGGTTTAGCTTCTGGATAGGCTGCGAGATAGATTCTCCTTTTTGATAGCCACAGGCGCTCCGGCCCTGTGGCTTTTTTTATTGGGCAATTGGGTAATTGCGCAGCCAAAAACTCAATCACTGAACACTGAAAACTACTTACTGAAAACTGACAATGATACGGTTCACGAAACAGTTACTCCTCTTATATTGCCCGACAGCGGGGCCGGCCGACGCCGGCTAACGGCCGTAAACCGGGTACGGCCGTCCGCTGTCGGGCTGCCGCGCCTGTTCCCCCGGATCAATACGCAATACGCAACACGCAATACAAAAAAGGAGTAACTGAAAATGAAACCATACAACTTCACGGCCGTCGAGCAAAAATGGCGGCCCTACTGGCAAAAAATCAACCTGTACCAAACCGGCAGCGACCCGGACAAACCCAATTATGCCATCCTGGACTTCTTCCCCTACCCGTCCGGTGAAGGATTGTCTGTGGGCCACTGCCGCAACTACGTGCCTACCTGCATCGCCACCCGCTTCATGCGTATGAACGGCTACAACGTCCTGCACCCCATGGGCTGGGACGCCTTCGGCCTGCCCGCCGAAAATTACGCCATCCAGCACCACATCCACCCCCAGGAAAGCACCCGCATCTTCACCGACACCTACCGGCGGCAAATGCAACTGGTGGAACTGTCCTACGACTGGTCGCGGGAGATTAACTCCACTGACCCGGATTATTACCGTTGGACGCAGTACTTCTTTCTGCTGCTGCACGAGCAGGGGTTGGCTTACCGCGCGCCGGGGCGGCAGTGGTGGTGTCCTGAGTGCCAAACCATTTTGGCAAACGAGCAGGTGGAACACGGCCGTTGCTGGCGCTGCGATACCGAAGTAACTACCAAATACCTGGAGCAATGGTTCTTCAAAATCACCGCCTACGCCGACCGCCTGCTGGCCGATCTGGACACGGTGGATTGGCCGGAAAACATCAAAACCATGCAGCGTAACTGGATCGGCCGTTCCGAGGGGGCCGAAGTCGTTTTCCCTGTCCAGGCCGCCAACGCCGCCATCACCGCCTTCACCACCCGCCCCGACACCCTGTTCGGCGTCACCTTCATCGCCCTGGCCCCGGAACACCCGCTGGCGGAGCAAATTGCCGCGCCGGAACAGCGCACGGCCGTCACCGCCTACGTCCAGCAAGCCACCCGCCAGAGCGAAATTGAGCGCACGGCCGTCAACCGCCCCAAAACCGGCATCTTCACCGGCGCGTATGCCCGCCATCCCCTGACCGGCGCAGACATCCCCATCTGGCTGGCCGATTACGTCCTGGCCGGCGTGGGCAGCGGCGCGGTAATGGGCGTGCCAGCCCACGACGAGCGGGACTTCGCTTTTGCCCGGCAGTATGGCCTGCCCATCGTCGAAGTCATCAGCCCGGACGGAACTGAACATGGGGTCGAAACTTGCTTCAGCGGTTCCGGCGTCCTGATTCACTCCGGGGAATTTAACGGATTGGCTTCAGCGGAAGGGGCGGCGCGCATCACGGCCGTTCTGCAAGCCAGAGGGATGGGTCAGCCGCAAATCCGGTACAAAATGCGCGACTGGCTGATTTCCCGGCAGCGTTACTGGGGCGCGCCCATCCCCATTATCCATTGCCCGGACTGCGGTATCGTGCCCGTCCCCCAGGCGGAACTGCCCGTCCGGCTGCCGGAAACAGACGATTTTGCTCCGGCGGGCGACGGCCATTCCCCCCTGTCGCGTATTGAAGAATGGGTCAACGTCCCCTGCCCCCAATGCAGCCAGCCGGCGCGGCGGGAGACGGATACGATGGACGGTTTTGTCTGCTCCTCCTGGTACTTCCTGCGCTTTGCCAGCCCGCACGAGGCGTCACGGCCGTTTGATCCCGAAGCTGTGCGCCGCTGGCTGCCGGTGGATACCTACGTCGGCGGCGCGGAACACGCCGTCATGCACCTGCTGTACGCCCGCTTCTTTACGAAGGTTCTGTACGACGCCGGTTTCGTCCCCTTCCAGGAACCGTTCAGCCAACTGCGTAATCAGGGAATGCTGCTATCAGCAGAGGACGGCCGTAGAATGTCCAAATCCAGGGGGAACGTAATCACACCGGATGAGGTTATTGCTAAATATGGCGTGGACGCCGCGCGTCTATACCTGGTATTTCTGGGGCCGTTTGATGCGGATGTTTTGTGGAATGACCGGGGCATCCGGGGCATAACCCGGTTTATTGAGCGGTACTGGCGGCTGGCGCAGCGCACACCGGTTCAATCGGCCGCAGCCAACCCCAACTTTGAGCAGGAACGGCACAAGGTCATTAAACGGGTGACGGCAGATGTGGAGCGGTTTCGTTTTAATACGGCCGTAGCCGCCCTGATGGAATATCTGAACTATCTGACTGCGCGAAGAGATACGGCCGTGTCTGGCGAACAATGGCGGCAGGCCATCGAGACATTTACTCTGCTGCTGGCTCCCTTCGCCCCTTTCGTCACCGAGGAAGTGTGGCAAACCGTTCTGGGGTACAGTGACTCCGTTCACCGCCAATCATGGCCGGTATACGACGCAGCCCTGGCCGCCGACGCTCAAATCACCATCGTCATTCAGGTCAACGGCAAGCTGCGCGACCGGATTACTGCTTCTTCCGGTTTGGCTGAGACTGCTCTGCAAGAGATGGCGTTGGCCTCGGATGCTGTGAATCGTTACGTGAACGGCCGTGCCATCCAAAAAATCGTCATCATACCGGACAGGCTGGTCAACATCGTCGTAAGCTGACGGCTGCCTAACAAAAAGTGACCATTGCATAATGCTGCGGTGGTCACTTTTCATTTTGCCATTTGTAGGGCGATTTTGTAAATCGCCCTTATCACCCAGGGACGATTTGCAAAATCGTCCTACAGGCACGTTAGGGAATGCACAATGTCTGGCCGACGTAGATGTAGTTCAGATTGTACAAGCCATTAGCCTGAGCAATACTCCACGGACTGACGCCATACCACTGGGCAATGCCGCTCAACGTCTGCCCATACGTCACGTAATGGTAGTAGCGGCAAGCTGCCGGTGGTGGTAGCGGTGGTGGCGGCGGATAATACGCATTGGGGATGAAAATCACCTGCCCTACGTAAATATAGTTGGGATTGGTAATCTGGGGATTGGCCCACAGGATGGCCTGGACGGTTGTGCCGTACCGCTGGGCGATCAGGGACAAATAATCGCCCCAATTCACGGTGTAGTAAAACCCGTCATAGCTGGCAGCGGCCGTTTCCCGTTCCGCCTCAACCGGAGCCGCCTGAATCGCTGCCACCGTGGTAAAGAGCAGCAAAAAAGTCAAAGCAAACACCACCAACAGCTTGCGCCGGGGTAAAGACAAGGACATGAACATACGATCTGCCTCCTTTCAAGGGATTATGAGGTTTACACAGCGCAACGCTTCCGTTAAGAATAAAACCGCAGGCTTAACATAAAGCGTCTGTAGACATAATACCACATTCGCATAGGTGTTGACAAGAGGAAGTTTTCGGCCACAATAATCACGGCTGACTTGAGGACTTATCCATGATATAATGTGCCCATTCAGGAACATTTGAGCTATGGCCCAAAAGAAAAAACCTTCCGGCAGCAAAAGTAAAACAACCAAACGCAAGACGAACGCCAAAACCAAACCCCGTGGCAAGGCCACGCGCGGCGGCACGTCCAAACGAACCTCGTCCCGCCGGAAAAGCACGCCCCGCAAAACCAGCCGCAGTAAAAAGCCGCGTCAGATTCGCCTGGAAATGACGCAAAAAATGCTCATCGTAGGCATCGGCATCGTTTTCCTAACAGCAATTTTGGTGCTGAGTCTGCTCTCACCCAACCAGGGCCAGCTCACCAGCGGCCTTTCCCGTTTGTTGATGCAGCTATTTGGCTGGGGCGGCGTTATCGTGCCCCTGATTACGGGTGGTATCGGTCTGTATCTGGTTTTGTGGGGGATGGATCAGTCGCCCAAACTGCCGGCTTACCGCGTGACCGGGCTGGCGCTGCTGTTCATTTCTTTTGAAGCGCTGGCCTCTTTTGCCCTGGTGATGATGGATAACGGCCTGTTTGATTTTTGGGCAGTGGCCGAAGCGGGCAAAGGAGGCGGCTATCTGGGCGGCAGTCTTGATTATGTGCTGACAGAATCGGTGGGGAATTGGGGCGCGGTGTTTACCTTGCTGCTGGCGGCTACAGTGGGAGCTATCCTGGTTTCCGGCGTCACCCGCGAAGATATTGGCTATTTTCTGAAATACGGTTTGCGTAAGCCGAAAACGGATGCAGATGTACCGGCAAACGGCCGTACCACCCCCACCCGTCACCCCAGCGTAGAAGAACTACTGCAACCCCCGCTGCCCCTGGATGAACCAGACACGGCCGCTAAACCGCCGCCCAAACCCAAAACCGAACCCAAACGAAAGGGACGCGGCCGTAAAAAAGAAAAACCTGCAGCCGAACCGGCCCCCACCGTTCCCACTCCCGTCTTCCTCGGCGGCAAAAGCAGCAAAGCAGGTAATTGGAAACTGCCCGTCATGGCCGACATGTTGGAACTGGGTACCGACAACGACCCCAGCGGCGCTCTCATCCGGGAACAGGTAGAAATCATCGAACACACCCTGGAAAGTTTCGGCGCCCCGGCCACCGTCATCGAAATTAACCAGGGGCCAACCATCACCCAGTTTGGCGTGGAACCCAGTTTTCTGGAAATGCGCAGCGGCAAGCGCACCAAAGTCAAAGTCAGCAAAATTGCCGGTCTGGCCGATGACCTGGCCCTGGCCCTGCATGCCCGCTCCATCCGCATCCAGGCCCCTGTGCCGGGCAAGGGGTACGTGGGCATCGAAGTACCCAATCCGGGCAAGGCCCTGGTCTCCCTGCGCGACGTGATGGAAACCAAACAGTTCCAGAAGATAAAGTCTCTCCTGCGCATCGGCCTGGGGCAGGACGTGGGTGGCCAACCCATTACGGCCGATCTGGCCGGGATGCCCCATCTGCTCATTGCCGGGGCTACCGGTTCCGGTAAATCGGTCATGGTCAACAGCCTCATCGCCTGCCTGCTGCTACAAAACACGCCGGACCAACTCAAACTGGTCATGGTAGACCCCAAGCGAGTAGAGTTAACCGGCTACAACGGCATCCCCCATCTGGCCGCGCCGGTGGTGGTGGAGATGGATCGGGTGATCGGCGTGCTGCAATGGGCCATGCAGGAGATGGACAGCCGGTACAAGATGTTTGCCGATGCGGGGGCGCGCAACATCAGCGATTTCAACAAAAAGGCACGGCGCAACAAGAGCCTGGAGCCGCTGCCATACATTGTCATCATCATTGACGAGTTGGCGGACTTGATGATGCTGGCTCCGGAAGAGACGGAACGGGGCGTGACCCGGCTGGCGCAACTGGCGCGGGCGACGGGGATTCATATGGTGATTGCCACGCAACGGCCGTCGGTAGACGTGGTCACTGGTCTCATCAAAGCCAACTTCCCGGCACGCATCGCCTTCGCCGTGGCCTCCGGCACAGACAGCCGGGTGATTCTGGACACGACGGGGGCAGAACGGCTGCTGGGTCAGGGCGACATGCTTTACCAAAGCCCGGATGCCGCCGCGCCGGTGCGTTCTCAGGGCTGTTTTGTCAGCGATGGCGAACTGCACAAGATTATCGAATACTGGCGCAGCGCCCGACGTTTCAACCTGATTCCGGCGGAGGAAAGCATCATTCCTAAAGCCGAAATTAAACCGCCAACAACAGAAGGGCCGGCTCAGCCAGTTGCAGCGCCAGTGGTAAATATAGCGCCATCCCCGGCGCCAGCAGAACAGGAAGCGCCGACTGTGGAGGTTACGGCCGTATCACCCCCACCCCGCCCCAAACCCAAACCGCCCGCCAAGAAATCAACCAAAAAGAAAGAACCGCCCAAACAGCAGCCCCTCTGGGAAGCCCTGCAGGAAATGGAGCAGGCCCCGCCCCAGTATGAAGACGAACTGATGCCGGAAGCCATCGCCCTGGTACGCCAACTCAACAAGGCGTCCACGTCCCTGTTGCAGCGCCGCTTCCGCATCGGTTACACCCGCGCCGCCCGCATGATTGATGCTATGGAGGAAATGGGCATCATCGGCCCGCCTACCGGCACCAGCAAAGCCCGTGAAGTATATCCCGCGCCGGAAGAAACGGCCGAAAATCCCCCAGAAGAAGAAACCGAGGAGTAAAATATGGACGAGCAGCCGCAAAGTAACCAGAGAGTGGCTGGAAATTGTTTGGTGGGCACAATCATTGGCCTGCTGGCCGCAATTATCATTTTGGGAGGGGCCGCTTACCTGATTTTCGTCCGGTAATCATTGATATGGCCCATTTAGAAGGACAGGAACGCGCGGATTATGTGCAGGATATGTTTGCCCGCATTGCCGGCCGGTATGATTTGATGAATCGGCTGATGACGGGCGGCCAGGATTTGAAATGGCGGCGTTACGTGATTGAACAGGCGCGGCTGCCGGAAAACGGCCGTCTCCTGGACATCGCTACCGGCACAGGAGATATTGCTCTGGAAGGGCTGCGGCAAACGCCCGGCCTGCAAGCGGTGGGGGGCGACTTCACCATTGAGATGATGCTGGCCGGCAAGGCCATCCCGGAACGACAGGCCATCCAATGGGTCACGGCCGATACACTCCACCTGCCCTTTCCTGACGCCATCTTTGACGCGGTAACGTCCGGCTTCCTCATGCGCAATGTAATTGACGTACCGGCGGCGTTTCGGGAACAAATGCGGGTGACGAAACCGGGCGGTCATGTGGTGGTGTTGGAATCCAGCCCGCCGAAAGATAATGTGTTACGGCCGTTCATCAAAATCCACCTCAACCACGTCATTCCCGCGCTGGGGCGGCTCATCACCGGCGAATCAGAAGCATACAGCTACCTGCCGGACAGCACCCAGCAGTTCAAACACCCGGACGAACTGGCCGATATTATGACCCAAACCGGCCTGATTAACGTACACTACAAAATGTTTATGTTTGGCACAATCGCTATCCACGTGGGGCAAAAACCAGGCTGATGCTGGTCAGCGGCTCTGATTCATGGCTGCTTCATACCGCCGTACTTCCTGGGCTAATCGCTGGGGACGGCCGTCAAACTCCCGCCAATCCAGTTCTCCATTGGTAATCTTCACCAAGACATCATTGTACACCGCATTAACCGGCGTAGGGATACCCACCTCTTGTCCATGGTGAGCCACAGCCCCATTGTGGTAAATCACCTCTGTTTTACCTTTCCCCTCCGCCAGGTCAATATAAAACGAAGGCATTTTATTGCCCCGGCCGCTGGTCACCAACTTCGTCAAAATTGGCTTCAGCACAGAGCGCGGCATCCGGCACACGCCAAAAGCCAGCTTTTTGGCCGAAGAACCGGGCAAATCAATCACCTTGATTTTTTGCGCGGCCATGACATCCAGCGCCTCTTGGAGCATCCGCACTTCCAAATCATACATGCGGTCAGAGGAGTAGATGAGGCCGGGACGCCGGTTCAAGATGGCCGAGGAAGCATTGCCTACCATGTTGAGCAGCGCTTTAGACCATTTCATAGATTCGTAGCTCTTGGCAGTCGCCGTTTGCACACCTGATTTGCGGAACAGGTTGACCCATTCCTTGATTTTTTGTTTGCGCTGCATGGCGGCCAGCATCAAGCCGCGCCCCTCTTTTTCTACGATGAGGTGATAGGAAGTTTCTTTGCGAATGGGGGTAGTCACAGAACCGGCCGTGATTTTTTCGGCGCCAAACTGCCTCACCAGCGGCAGTTCAATGTCAATGCCATTACCGGTGGTGATGATGGGCGGCGGATCGGGGCAAAAAGCCACCAGATGATCCAGCGCTATCTGTAAATCATATGATTTCATGCTCATCAACAACAAGTCATACGTCTGGCCTTCGGCAAATGCCTGGGCGATAGACGTTACGGCCGTAGGTCGCGTCCGCACCGTTTGCCCTTTTTCGGTAATATCCAGCCCCTGCTCATTGATAAACTGCGCCGTCACCGGCCGCGTAACCAGCGTTACCTCATGTCCATGCTGAGACAAACGGCCGCCTAAATAACCGCCAACCGCCCCAGCCCCGTAAACAAGAATCTGCATTACAATACCTCACTCACCCAATACACTGCCTACAAAATCCTGATGGCCCCGCTGAAAATCGGCTACCGACATCGCTTTTTTGCCAGCCACCTGCACATCCAGCAGCCGCAGCCCGCCATCCCCCGTACAAACAATGACCTCACCCTGTCGCTCCATGACCAATCCAGGCTGATCTGCCGGAACGCTGCCTGCATAAATCTGCGCCGCTTTGATTTTGAGCATGTTGCCTCGCCAGTTTGTGAATGCGCCCGGCCAAGGGGTCATGGCCCGCACGCGCCGCTCCAGTTCAACAGCGCTCTGTGTCCAATCGAGACGGCCGTCTTCCTTCTTAATCATAGGAGCATAGGTGGATTGGCTGTCGTCCTGCGATGTGGGGGAGATACGGCCGTCTACAATATCGTCCAGATACGCCCCCAACAACTCCGCACCCAACGCCGCCAACCGATCATGCAGCGTGGCGGCCGTATCTGTCGGCGCGATGGGCGTACTGCCACAGATGTAAACCGGGCCGGTATCCAGTCCTACATCCATCCGCATCAGGCAAACGCCCGTCTCCGCATCTCCGGCCAGGATGGCGTGCTGGATGGGAGACGCCCCCCGCCAGCGCGGCAGCAGGGAAGCGTGAACGTTGATGCAGCCATACGGCGGCAGTTCCAGCACGTGCGGCCGTAAAATCTGGCCGAAAGCAGCTACCACAATCACGTCCGGCTGCCATTCCCGCAAGGGGGCGGCGGCTGCCTCACTGCGTAACGATTTGGGCTGGTACACCGGGATACCGGCGGCCTGGGCTGCCACTTTGACGGGAGACGGCCGTAACTTTTTCCCGCGTCCGGCCGGTTTATCCGGCTGCGTCACCACCCCGACCATCGTCTGCGTTTCGATCAATTTCTGCAAGGCGGGCACGGCAAAATTCGGCGTGCCCATAAAGACAACTTTGCTCATGCCGTGCATTCTAACGCTGATTTGTCTGATTGCAAACTGTTGACGGCCGTAGTAATCCCTCTTACAATTAACATAAGTGAAGTAACGTTTAATCATCCCTATAACTGCACAGGAGGCAGAACATGGACATCAACAAATCATTAACCTTTGTCACTGAAGATGAACAATGGGTCACCAAATTCATCATTGGCGCCGTTTTGGCGCTATTCTCCATTTTCATTATCCCCGGACTTTTTCTGGCAGGATACACCGTGCGTCTGACGCGGAATGTAATGGACGGCATGGAACAACCGCTGCCGGAATGGACAGACTGGGGCGGCCTGTTTATGGACGGGCTTTACATATTTATCGCCATGTTTGTCTATTCCCTGCCCTTTATTCTGGTTATGTGCTGCGCGTTCTTGTTTATGGTCATAGCCGGAGGCGCACAAGGCAGCGGCGCAGAAGAGTTGATAGCCGGGCTGGGCGCTTTGGGCATGTTTGTCGTCGCTTGCCTGAGCCTGATTTGGGCGCTTCTGTTACTGGTTGTTGCGCCGGTCGTCTTCATCCAGTTTGCCCGCACTGGCGAATTATCTTCCTGCTTCCAGTTCAGTGAAATTATGGCCCTGACACGCGAGAATATTGGGGACATTCTGATGACGGTTTTGATTATTTTTGGCGTCAGCTTTGTCCTGGGGCTTTTGGGCATTATCCCCATCATCGGGTTCATCCTCTCACTGGCGGCGCGGATTTACGTGGGGTTTGTCGCCGGCCACTTGTACGGGCAGCTTGGCACAAAGATGTTTGGCGGCAAGGAGAAGGATTTTGAGGCCGGTTTATCGTAATCGGTAATCGGTATTCATCAGTGATGAGACATTGGGATATTGGGGTATTGGGATAATCTCCCAATACCCCAATATCTTTTAATTTTTGAGGGTATTGGCCTCGTCGGGGAGGGTGTTCATCACGGCCGTAAACTTCTCCTCATCCTTTTGCGGGAATTGAATATTCACGTCATCATCCCCGCTGTTGCTGGCAACCATTACCGGGGGATACGGCCGTCGGCCAAACTTGGTCAAGGCCACCGCCCCCAAACCCATCCACAACAGCACAGTAGTCACTATTACCTGAATGGCGCCCAGCGATAGGGCATCCAGCAAACCCAGCAAAAGCGTGAGGGTAACGACACCCAATACGGCCGTACTCTTCACCCCACGATTCTTCAGATGCAAAATCCGGGCCAGCCAGCCACCCAACACCGTCCCCATCGCCAGCCAGCCAAACAAGACAGCCAAACCATACACCACGCTCAAGCCAAACAGAATGGGGTAACCCAGCAGGCCAATGAGAACGAAGGTGAGAATGACCGTGACAATCAGTAAAAACAAGAGCAGAATAGGTACGGCAAAGGCAGTCAGGAAGCCAACCACGCCGCTGGCCAACGGTTTTTGCCGGGCAGACCCGCTCACTCGCTCTAACGACTGCGGAAAAACGGCCGCTGCGCCAAAAGCCAGCAGTCCCATAAACAAACTGGCAAACGCTGTGCCAACCATCTCGCCCCAAAAACTTCTTTGATGTCGCACTTCAACGGGCGGCGGCGGAGCCTCTACAGACCCCGGCGAGCGCTGGCCTATCTGGTTCATAAACCCGCCCATACTGGCAATGAAAGGTACGCCTAAAGCCACACAGTCAGAACCGGCCGGGACGTCGCCGGTAATGTTGCCGTTGAATACCACGCAGTCACCGCTGAAAACGGCCGTTTCTCCCAGCGTCAAACTTCCATTGAATATCGCCACATCTCCGGAAACCGGACCGTTGATCGTAGCATCCCCGTTAAACACGGCCACGTCCCCGGAAACCGTCCCGTCAATTGTGGCGTTGCCGTTAAACACAGCAATGTCGCCGCTGACGGTAGCCCCATCTTCAATCGTCAGGTCTTCACCAAAAACAGCCACATCATTCCGAATGGCTTCATCAGACCCCACAATCGTTTGGGCAAATACGGCCGTAGGCAGCATCAGCACCAAAAACAATAATAATAAAAGTAAAACTCGACGTTTCATAGCATCCCCCAATAATTAAATTCGTGTTGGCTGCTGCGCCAACTGGCGGTGAACCCCATTACACAACAGAACCAGACCCACCATCACTAAAAGTAAACCCCAAACTGCCGGGTACTGGCCGGCCAATTGGCCCAGCCCGTTTCCCAGCGCTTCCAGCACCGTCAGCGCCACAGACAAGCCACGCTGGGCTGTCCCGGCAAAACCGGCCACCGAGCCACCGGCCAGCAGC
>JAJRTP010000504.1 GCA_024278255.1 Chloroflexota bacterium
AAAGCCAGAGCCAATTTTAATGGCTCGCATTTTTGAACGGGTTTCACGGTTAGGGAGGATTCATTGTCCTCTTCCTGACCCTAATCCTTCGTAATTTGGCGAAGGTATTGAGTAATCAGTATACAGTTTTCAGTACGGTCTACCTCTGGAAAGCGCCCACTGAATACTGACGACTGATTTCTCTGTGTCTCAGCGCCTCTGTGGTCATTTTTCAGGGAAGTAATTTATGGCTACTCGCTAAGGAGCCAGTTTTACCAGTCATCATTATGTCTTTTCCGCATGTTCATAAGGCCAATCAGCCAAATTTTCTTGCATGGCCGGGTTTGATACGGCTTTTGCGGCAATCTGGATAAGGTAGCCTTTGAGATAGCCTAATTCTTTGAGAGTTTGCTGCCGGGTTTCTCCGTCAAGCAGACCATATTTGGTCAGAAAACGGAGCCAGACAGGGATGAGTTCAAACAAAGCGGCAGCTTCGTAATACTGAAATGAGAGAAACCCTAATAAATGCTGCGCCAAATAACGATCCAGCGTTTGGGCGTCGGGGCAGAAAGGATGTGAGGTTGATTGCTTCCGGGTGTTGCGCTTGGGGCGACGGCCGTACTCCGGTTCCGCATCGTCCAACTCCCCCTGACGGCGCAAGCTGAAATAGCGGCTTAACTCATCACGCGCCATTTCCACTTTGGTCCGGGCGATACCCGCTTCCGCATGAGCGTAATGCGTAAATGCGGCCAACAGGAAAATGAAGTTATCTTTGGCCGGATCATCCTTTTCCCCGTTGGAGAACTGGAAATCGGCCATTGTCCAGGCTGGCGGCTGGCGGCCGGCGCGGTAATCCAGGGCAAGGGAGAGTGTTTCCGGGGTAACTACCAACTCATATTCCGCAAAATGTTCCTGTAAAACAGGATCGTCTGCCCGGAGATCGGGGTTTTGGTCCAGCAGGTAAAGAATTTCCACGTTCCCCAATTTTTCTGTGTATTCAGCGTAAGCCCATTCCACTAAATCGCCGCCTTTAGCCACAAACGGCCGTGCCTGGCGCATCCCCTCATACAAAACGGACAGTTTTCCGTGATAGGCCAGCACGCTGACGATGCGGTAATAAATATCCAGTTTGTCGCCGGCCAATGGCGAGAACTGGTAAAAATAACGCTCGACGGCGGCTTCGTCCCCTTCTGTCAGGGCAATCTCTATCTGTTGTTCCAGAAGGTACGGCCGTTCCTCTGCGCAGGCTTCCGGCGCGGCCTCTTCCAGTCTATCCAGAAGCCGCTGGAAACGGTCTGTTTCTCCCGCTTTAATTGCCTGCCCGGACAGAGTATTGGTTATTTCAAAAACCATTTCACCGTCAAGCAATTCCGGTTCCTCGGCCAGCATTTTTTCTACCGCTGCCCACTGCTTTTCATAAGACGCATCCATAAATTCTTCCCAAAAGGCGTTGATGCGTTCCAGCAGCGGATCGATTTCCGGTTCCGGGGCTGTTTTCCGGGGCGGCGGCACGGTTGGCGTTATTTTTGCTTTTTGCCTGGCGGCGGCCTGATCTTTTTTCAGACAACACTTTTTATACTTTTTCCCGCTGCCGCAGGGACAAGGATCATTTCTTCCAGTCATTTTTTCCTCCACAGGAGATTAGAGATTAACCCGGTGCAATACCGATTTTAACTTTTTCTTGCAAAGCAGCCCATATTTTATCATAATCGGTGTTAGCGCAACCGCCTGGTTTTGTTTCCTGGGAAATTGGTTCATTCGCCAGGAATGAGTGTGTTTGTCAAGCAAGATTGGGCTGGCCGCTTTCATTAGTTAGCATCAAGCGAGGGAAATTATGGCAATAGATAATGAGAATTTTGCCGCAGTGCGTGCGCACCTGGAGAACCAGTCTACAGCCTATCTGGTTGATTTGCTGCTGGACATGATTCAAGCATTGGAAGAACCAGTTTTACAGCGTTTTTGGGATCGGCTGGCTCCTCCGGCCATGGCCACGGCCGATCTGCGCTACGCATCGCCAGAACAATTCCTGACGGAACTCCGCGAGTTTGGGGAAGCCGTAGCGGAAGGCGACTATTTTGATGAAGAGGCGCTGGAATATTTTAGCGAAGACCCGTTTGACCGCGAGTATTACCAGGATAAATATGGCTATTACGAAGATTTTGATCCGGATATGCACCAGGGGTTAAATGCGCTTGGTGAATTTTTAAGTGAAGCGGATTCTTATTTCCAGGCCGGGCAATATGACGTGGCCGCTGAAGCCTATGAAATCATCATAGACATTATTGATTTTTCGCCGGAGGAAACGCTGGGCGTATACGATCCGCTGGCCGAGTTGGGAGAACTGGAAGAACCTTTGGCACAGCGTTACTTTACGGCTTTAAAGGAAAGCTGTCCCACAGATGAATTTTACGAGAAGGCGATTCAGTATCTGGCGCGCCATGACACTCCTTACCGCAAGCATATGGATAACTTTATCGCTCTGGTTGGCCCCGACAGTCAGGCGGAGATTCAGGTTTTTTTGGAAAAATGGGCTGACGAACTGGCGGAAAAGGATGTCGAGCCTTATCTTTTTGGCGTCCCTTATCAACTCCGTCTGTTGCTACGCTTTTATGGTGAAGCCGGTCGGGAAGATAAGGTTCTGGCTTTGCAAAAACGGCTGCGGCACGTTTACGCGGCGTTTTACGAACCTTTGTTGGACGGGTGCGAAGCGGACGGAGAGTGGCAAATGGTAGTTGCTTACGGGCGAGAAGTATTGGCTTTGCTGTCGGAGAACAGGGTGGTACGGCCGTATCCTGGAAGCGTGGGCCGCGTGGACGCCAATACAGTCCGTACTCAGATGGCCCGCGCTTATGAAAAACTGGGTGATCCGAAAAACGCGCTCAACATTTATCGCCCTGTGTATGACCGGCATCAAGACTTTTTGACGTATGCGATGGTCAAGCGGTTGGCTACGGCCGTAAATCCCCAACAAGGCGAGACGTTTACCCGCAAGGTTATCGCCGGATTAGAAGGCAATCTGCCCCAATCGCGCCATTTTCTGTGTCAGGTTTACCTGAGCGAAAATCGTTTTGACGCTGCTTATGATCTGGCCCGGCAGCAAATCCGCTACCACGATTTGGGCACAATCAAACTGGCGGCGAAGGCGCATCTGCTGGCTGGTTTTGGGCCGCAGGCAGCGCCGGGGATGGGCGCATACTTACAGGATTTGTACGCCAAAGTGGCCCGCGCCGATAATGACGCGACGCTGTTTTTGCGCGATCATTTGCCGCCAACGCCGGCCATAGACCGGGAAACGGCCGTAGCCCATGCCGAAGAGTTGTACCGGAATTTGATGCAGCTGCATATTGATAACGGCCGTAAAACCTACGCTACGGCCGCCTACTACTGCGCATTGCTCGGCGAAATTGCCGCTTATGACGGGCGGGAGGTCGAATTCAGGCAATTTTACCAGGAACTACTGGATCGCTATCCCCGGCATCGCGCCTTGCGCCGGGAGTTGGCGGCTAAAGTGGACGGTGTAAAATGAAAAAGATAACGATTGATTGGGCTGACCTGGAACTGGCTTTCGACAATTCATCCTGGGAAATGAGCTATTATCTGGATACAGAAACCGGACAGACGCTTATGGTGATGGACGAGTCTCGCCGCTATCTGGAAGAAATTTATGAGGCGTACTATGATCCGGACAATTCTGAGGAATTTAATCTGGAAGCGGCATTGGCGGAATCCAATTTGCCGGATTGGCAGAAGGAGGCTGTACGGGAAGCGGATTTGGTTGAGCGGTATTACGGTTCCCGTATCATCGAGGTTCCTCGGGTTGAATCCTATGAAGCCTATGACGAGATGCAGGATTTCATTGCCACTGTTCAGGACGGCCGTCTGTATAACCAACTAGTCAAGGCCACGCATGGCCGGGGCGCATTCGGCCGTTTTCGGGACATTTTAGCGCGGCATCTGGCCGAAGAGCAGCGCTGGTACGCCTTTCAGCAAAACCGGCTGCGACAGCGCATTCTGGAATGGCTGGAGATGGAGGAGATTGAGCCGATAAATGTGCCGCCGGCAGCAGCCAATATGGAGGAACGGCAGGAGGAGTTGTTGAGCCTGCGCCACAAATTGTTGGATGAGGCGCTCATCTTCACGCAGACGGCCAGCCGCATCCCTGGCGTCATCCGTATCGCTCTCATCGGTTCGCTCACGACGGACAAGATTGATCCCAAAGATGCTGATTTATTAGTGACGGTGACAGACGATATGGATTTGACAGATTTGGCAGCGGCCGCGCGTAAGTTGCAAGGGCATTGCCAAAGCTTCAGCCGGGGCGGCGAGGTCTTCTTGGTGGATGAGCGGCATCATTACCTGGGGCGTACCTGCCCCTGGAAGCAGTGCGGGCCGGGAATCCGCGCTGCTTGTGATGCGCTGCATTGCGGCAAACGGCCGTATCTCCACGACGATCTGCAAGCTGTCAAATTGTCTGAAACCCTGATTGCCGAACCGCCATTGGAACTGTGGCCGCAAGTAACAGCGCGTGTGTCTGTGCCGGAAGATGTGGCGGAGAGGGTGTTACGGCCGTTACGCGCAGAGTGAGAGGGAGCGGCAAGGAAGAGGGAAACGGCCGTCAGGTTAAAAGGTAGCCTAACTCTTTTAACCGTTTGCGAAAACGCGCCAATCGTGACGAGAGTACAAGTACGGTTTTATCGTCCACTTTTTGGCACAGTTTGGTTAACGTTTTGTCTTGCTGCGTTAATTCTAACAGCCCCGGCTGATTGAGTTGGATGAGTACGGCCGTACTCGCCTCCGTAAACGCGCCCACATTCTGCTGTAATCGGGACAACCAGTCAGATACGGCCGGGGGCATTGCCCCTTGATGATTGGCCTGTAAAAAGGCAATGAGCTGCTCCAGCGATTGGCCGGATTCTACGGCCGTTAACAATTTCATTTCGCTCAACTGATAACTGGTCTCATCAACTCGTTCCGCCATGACTTCCAACTGTAACCGCTCATTGGGCAGCAAATCGGCCAACAAATGCAGCCGTTTGTCTGCGTCAATCGTAAATAGCGCCTTTTGTTCAGGTTGAGTTGGTGTGTACGTATCTGCCTGTCCCAGCAAAAATGCGCCCCAGGGATTGATGCGAAAATAGCGCAGGCCGTCAAACAGACTGACCGGCTCATCTATATAATCGTAAGCGGCGTCTATAAAACTGGCGTATTCATCGCTGGCAAAAGCGACGTCTACCGCCCCGATTGTACCCAGGTATTCCCAGATGACGGCGTTGATATAGAGGCTGTTGACCACGCTCCAGTAATTCCCCCCATACAGTTCGCCGTAATAGCGCGAGCCTACGTAGAGATTGGTGTAGGCTGTTTTCTCCACTTCAAAATTAAAATCCCAGATGACGATGGCCCGGTAAAAATCGTTGATGTCCAGCCATTCGTCCACCGGACACCAGGAGAGGGCTTCGATGACTTTTTCGCGGCGGGAGGCGGGTGGGGTGAGGCGAGCGCCGCGCGATTTCAGGCCGCCCAGATTCTTGAGACGGCTCAGTTCGTCGAATTTGCCGCTCTCTGTCCACTTTTCAAAGGCGGTCAGCATGATTTCCGGGTCCTGGGTACGCAGGTATTCGCGGCCCGCTTTGGTCAGTTTGCCGGTGCGGGTGACGAGGCCGGATTCCTGGGTGAACACGTCCAGGCCATACGGCCGTATCGTCGTCCGCCCCGTTACCTGTTCCGGCAAGTCCCGAAAGTCGCCATCCAGCAAATTAGCCAACACCTTGCGCACGCTGGCGGCCGTCAGCCGGTTATTCTTGGCCCCGAATTTGACCTGCTTTTGCTCCACCATCTGCAAATAGGTCAACAAATCGGCGCGGCCAATCAATTCCGTTTCTACAGACGTTATATCCCAGGTATGCCGCCTGTGCTGGATGGCTGCAGGCAATTTTTCCCTGCCCTCCAGCCGGAACCGTTCCGGCGGCAGAACCAAATCGGCCAACAAGGGCGGTAAATCATCCGGAATGCGCCCGTTAATGACGAACAAATCAAATAGAATGGGTTCTTTGTGATAATAGCTGTACCAACTATCCCCCTTTTCCGGGCGGGGCGGCAGTTGGCCGTATTGGGCGACAAAGGCGTCCGCATCAAACTCGCCATTGTTGTGGTAAGCGGTGGAAACGGCCCGTTTGGCCATATCGTCCATCTCCTGCCAGAGCGCCTGCAATGATTTCTCGTCCAGCATTTTCTGGCAGATAAAGGCGATGCGGTCTCCTTTGCGGGTGACGGCGCTGCGCCCGCCCAGCAGGTAGACGTATTTCTTTAAATCATCGCTGCGCCATTGTTCCAGGTTGTCTGCCAGTTTCATATTTCGGTAACCTCATTTTCGTTTGTTTCTTCAGTGAAGGCGGCGGCTGCGCTTGTACTGAGCAGCGCCGAAGCAGCCGTTTCCGACAGCGCATCATAAGCCGGTTCCAGCCAGCGCGCCAAATCTTCCATAAATGGCGGCGCGCCCAGCCGGGCCAGCGCCGGGTAGGGGGCGGCCGGCGGGGTGATTTGGGTTTGAAAATGGGCGGCTTCGGCCCCAATCGCCCAAAAGTCAGCCAATGAGTCGGATAAAGGCGGCGGCGGATCGTATTGGGGCGCGGCCGTTTCCGCCAACGCTTCCGTTCCCTGCGTCTTACTTAACGCCGCCAGAATCTCATCCTGCGTCCGGCCCCGCAGCCGGAACAATAAAAACGGGTCTTCGTCGAACCGTTCCGCCAGGATATAATGCGCGGCCGCCAGATGTTTGCACACGTCGGCCCAGTCGGGGCAGTTGCATTCCTGCGTCAGTTCCCGCGCTGTGGGGAACAGGGAGAGATTCACGTCGGCAAACGCCTCCTCAATCTCCTGGGGCATCTCGCCCGCCAGCAGCTGGGCCAGGAAGATGGGCCGGGCAGCCAGCGCGGCGATGACTTGTTCCCACTGTTTGTCGTTTAACGGTTTGATTTGGATGGCGACGGTATACGGCCGGGAGCGCGACCCCTGCACCTGGCCAATCACCTCCCCCGTCCCCTCCGTCAGCGACAGCACCTGCCCCTTCCGCGCATACCGCCGCCCCCGCTGCAAACGGCCGCGATCCATCAACCGCTCCATCGCCTCAATCCAGCGCGTTGCCCACCAATTCTTCACAAACGCGCCCCGCTTGCTCTTGGCTTTGATGCCCTCGTCCGTCTCAATTGTTGGTTTGTAGTTGTAGTTATAGTACCAACTCATAAGATTCCTCTACTACTGTTCTGTTTTCTTGTACCCAATAGTAGGTAAACCTGGCAACAGGTTGAAACCATTTAATCTTTTGAGCGAGGGAACGATACCGAGGAAAATCTGGCAATGCTAACCCCAGGTTAACCTTATTATTCTCCCCGCGATATTGCAGAATATCAAAAGCCGCTTGTTTGAACCAATGTCCAGCCTGAGTGGATGGATGTGTCTTTTTCGTTCCTTCAGGATAACCTTTTACAGTTATCCACAAAATTCTCTTACCATGTCTAGCCTCAATATCTTTCCCCCGTTCCTTACTTGCCGTATTAGCTGCTGAGTGAATGACATAATTGCGTTGCTCAAGGTATCGTATAACAGAAGTCTGTACATTTCCCTCCCAAAACCAGGGTTTGACGTTATCCGGTTTTACATCAGGATGATGTGCAGGAGGAGATTGTTTGCCTTCATTCCAAAAATTATGAATTTTGCCATTCACCCGCCGACGAATTACTAAACCTTCGTGTTCTAACCGCCGGCAGTGGCTATTGGCCTGCTGTCGGGCGCTTAATTGTAACACTTCTGCTAACGCATCATCATCAATTCCATTTTGATGTTGTTGCAAATAAGCTATGATTTTTTCCCGTATTGTTCTCATCAAACTTTATTCCATTTATTTTTTGTGGGTTATCAACTGTTCCCGATTTGGGACATCACTTTCCCAATCGCTATCGTCAGTTAGCGGCGCATTCAGCCATTCTATGTCTGTTATTTTATTGCCATGTATTTGCAAAGCTTCTTGAATAAATTGTTTCCAACCCAAACGGGGAGAGAGAACTTTTCTATCTCTCTGCTTTTCTACGTTAGCTTTTTCCGGCGCATTCATGGGTTAATCCTCACTTTCGCAATTTTACCAAACTCCGCAAATCGGCCGTACTCATCTCCGTCAGCCAATTTTCACCTTTGCCCACGATGGATTCAGCCAGCGCCTTTTTGTCCTCGATCATCTGGTCAATCTGCTCCTCCAGCGTGCCCAGGCAGACGAATTTGTGGACGAGAACGTTGCGCGTCTGGCCGATGCGGAAGGCGCGGTCGGTGGCCTGGTCTTCCACGGCCGGGTTCCACCAGCGGTCAAAGTGGAAAACGTGGTTGGCGTTGGTCAGATTCAGCCCCGTGCCGCCCGCTTTGAGCGATAAGACAAACACTGGCGGGCCGTCGTCCGCCTGGAAGCGGCGCACCATCTCGTTCCGCTTTTTGGGGCGCACGCCGCCGTGCAAAAAGAGTACCGGCACGCCAAACCGCTCCTGAATGTACCGTTTGAGCAGCCCGCCCATCTCCGTAAACTGGCTGAACAGAAGCAGCCGGTCGCCTTCGGCCAACACTTCTTCCAGGATGGCGTGGAAGCGGGCCAGTTTGCCGCTGCGGTTGTTGTCTTCAAACGGGTTGTAGGTTTCGGCCTGGTGCAGGTATTGCACGGGATGGTTGCACACCTGCTTGAGCTGCATCAACATGCTCAACACCATCCCTTTGCGGGCAATGCCGTCCTCTTCCTGCGCCTCGATGGCTTGCAGCGCGTCTTGCACGACGGCTTCGTACAGGGTGGCCTGCTCTTCGCTGAGGTGACAGTACACTTTTACTTCCTGTTTTTCGGGCAAATCGGTGATGACGGTGGGGTCAGTTTTGAGGCGGCGCAGGATGAACGGCCGTGTCAATCCCCTCAGTTTTTCCGTCGCCGCCGCATCCCCATACTTCTCAATTGGCAAAACAAACTGCTGGCGGAATTTCTTTTGCCCGCCCAAAAAGCCGGGATTCAAAAACTGCATGATAGACCACAACTCCGACAGCCGGTTCTCCACCGGCGTGCCCGTCAGCGCCAGACGGAAACCGGCGGGCAGGCTGCGAATGACTTGCGCCTGTTTGGTGCGCGGGTTCTTGATGTTTTGCGCCTCGTCCAGGACGACGCCCAGCCAATTCACCTGCCGCATCGCTTCTGCGTCGCGGCGGACGAGAGCATAGCTGGTCAAAACCATGTCTACTTCCTGCGCGGCAGCAATAAATTCTTCCCCGCGCAGCCGGTCGGCCCCCTGGTGGGCCAGCGTTTTCAGGCCGGGCGTAAACTTTTCGCTTTCCATCTGCCAGTTGGT
>JAJRTP010000505.1 GCA_024278255.1 Chloroflexota bacterium
ATAAGAAGCAAAACTGTTGTAGATAAAATTAGCCAGGTCCCGGTGTTTGGCGCTGTCCGACTCCTTCGTTCGCGCCCCAACAACCATATCATACCGGCCGATATGCTCGAGCAGCCGGGGAATATCCTCCGGTTTGTGCTGACCGTCCGCATCCATCATCAAAATGTATTCGCCTTGCGCTTGACGAATACCGGTTTTTACGGCCGCGCCATTGCCGATATTGTAAGGATGCTGGCATAAATGTACCACCGGGTTTTCCACCTCATTTACCACGTCGGCTGAACCGTCACTTGATCCATCATCCACCACAATAATTTCGTAAGTTATACTTGGACACTCGCTGTCCAAAGTAGCAGCAAGATGGTCTAATAATTTAGGCACAGCCTGTTCTTCATTGTACATAGGGATCACAATAGAAAGAAACGGTTGCTTACTCATTTTTGGCTCCCGGTTCCGGAACAGTGTCCAGAGCATAAATTAGCGTGTCTATTTGAACCACGACGATATCACCTACTTGTGACGGCACTACAATGGGCGCCGGTTCTATAGTAACAAGGGCAAAATAGTCAATGTCTTCGTCGGAAAGTCGAGGAATTAAGGTTTGCAAATCTTCAGCATCGTCAATATACAAAAACTGTTTGGTGTTTAATGAGGCCATGGCAGAAGGCAAAAATGGATTGTTCGTCAAGATTAAATCTGCCGATAAATTGTTGATAGCATCTCGCAACTTGATCTCGCTCTGGTGTTTTTGATGAAGCAGTAAGACGCTGTATCCCTGTAATAATATGGTAATGATTAAAAGCCCTGCTGCAACTCGTTGGAATGTTCGTAAATAGGACCCGGTCAGCCAGCGATCCTCAATTGTAACTACGTAAAATGCCAGGAACACAAAGAGAGGATAAGCTGGCAGTAAATACCGGGCGCCCCATTGAATTCCCCCTGCCGCCGGCCACACGGCAATCATTAATCCCAAAAATATCAAAACTGTGATTAAAGACAATAAATAAACTTGCCGTCCAGTCGTTTTGTCTTGTTTTTTATCGAGATAGATGAGACTTAGAGCAATTAAAGGAAATGTCGAAAGAATTCCAGGCAGTGGTTGACCCCAAGTACGCCAGATCATTAAGAAAAATCCCGACACGGTCATCCCAAATGCCAGCCATAATACCCAAGTTTTTTGCCAACGGGGAATGCGCACGGAAAAAATGGTTAGAAAAATGCCAATTAAAATGAGCAGCGCCGCTATAAAGATAATTTCATCTTTCCCTTGAACATATAAAATAAAGCGGGAAAGGGTTATATTACGTGGATATCCTGGGAAAGAAAGAGGAGAGGAATCCGGTATGCCATACTTAAACAGGTGTGGCGCCAGCGTCATGCCCAAGGGGTGTCCTGTCCAGCGCCATTGGAGCAGCCAAACGGATGTGGCTGTTAGAAAGGAACCTGCTACAAGTGCCAGTAAGATACGCCATTGTTTCCAACTGACTAGCAGCGCCGCGAAACCAAGGGCAATGGCATAAACATAAATTTCTGGCCGTTGTCCTAAGCCGATCCCTAAAGCCAATCCGCCGTAAAAAGCCGGCTGCCAGCGTGATGTTTGCAGGCTGCGAGCAAACCCGACCATAGCCCAAAGAGTACAGGCCGCGGCAATGCTGTGGTCCCATAATTCCAGACTGTAGAAAAATAAAGGCGTGGCAAAAACAGTGGTCCAGAGCAGTAAATACGGCCGTTTTACCTTCGTAATCTTGCCCATGTAAAAAACGGCCGTTGCTGTCAGAACACCGCCTACTACAGGGATCACAGGGAGCGCCATCGTGCCCAAAAATGAGTATAACCAGGCTGTCACCACAGGCAAAAATGCGCTGATTTGGAAGAATATCTCTCCATCCACGACTGAATACGCATAGTAAAAGGGGATATACGCCAGGTCTGGATCTAACGTACGTGCCCAATAGTCAATCGCAAGAGTGCTGCTATTGTTCTCTACTAGACTCTGAATCTGCATGTAACGTAGACCGGTATCCGGGGCGAAGAACGTCAAAGTTGATATGAAATACCAGGAGATGCCAAAGAGTATAAAAAAAATTAGGCTGACGTGAACGGCCGTTTTCCCTACTTCTTTTCGTTTCAACCCTGCCGGGAGTGAACTCGTCTCGGTTGTGTGGGGTTGCGGCAGGTGCTGATCTGTTTCAGAAATACGCATCATTCCTCACAATCCGCTGATAATTGATAAACCCAACGGGAACTTCCCCCGCCACACTCAACGAGGCGTAGGTCTTCATTGAGATTATAACTAGAAAGGGTTGGTTGTTCATTGACTTTTCCCGGAGATGTGTTCTTCATCTGTTAGAATCTATGCAGTTTCTTACTTCATCTCATAAACGTGAACGGTATAATCGCGTACTTTATAAGTATGAACAAGTTGAGCGTTTGTAAATAGTTCAGGGACAGTATCACGCAATTGGATTTCAGTGTAATAGCGCGGAGGATAAGGGCCGGTTACATCCACAACAAGGTGCGTAAATTCAACATCAAGGAAGGTTCGTTCATCCACACCCAATAACCAGATAGCGGGCAGGCTGTTTTCTAACGCCAGAGTAGGGGCAAAGGGGCCGGCCAAAATGGTGGTTTCAGCGGGTAAGTCGCGGGCGATCTGGCGAGCCGCTTCTACGGTGCTGTATTGAATCGTTTGCTGCATTGTGGCATATTGAAATAGTTGCAACAGTAGCGCGGACAACAAGAATCCCCCAACCAAAATGGAACGATAACGTCTGGATTCGGGCCACAGGTGAAAATTTTGATTTTGCGTAGCCATAAATAAATAAAATAAGACCAGAGGCATGGCAACTACTAAACTAACGGTTAATATAAAGTAGGCGGTTGGCACTTCTGGCATATACCATCGTTGGGCGAAGCCGGATTGGGCAGGCTGTAGATAGATGAAGGCGTGGACGGCCATGATCACCTGATACAGAAAATAGGTGACGCCGCCATACAAGAATAGAGGGTAAATACGGCCGAACTGTGTGGGCAAAGCCAGGGGGCGATGTCGTAAAAGACGATCCAGAGCAATGCCGGCTGTCAAACTTATCAATGGGATGAGAATAATTTGAAAGCGCAGTGGACGAATCAGGGAAACGTAGAGCATTGCCAGACTGCTGAACAAGAAGGTCAACAGAAGAATCTCGGCCACATTTGGAGACGGCCGTTTCCGGCTAAGTAGCTGCATCAAGCGGCCGAAAGTATAGCCATACGCCAAAATAAACAAGGGCAGCATCCGCCACACAAAGCCAAAATCTACGCCCATGTATAAAACTGACCAAAGAGCTGCTCGTATACTTTGTTCCAGCCCTTGTAGGGGATTCACGACGCGAGCATAGTACGCTTTGCCAACAGTTTCAGGCTGTGGTTGGTACAAAAAGAGTACCCAGGCAGCAATCACAAGTAGAATCCCAGAGATAAACAAGAGTAGGGGGATGTAGGCACGGCCGTTACGCCAGGCACGTTTCTGTCCAATTAACCAGAGAAAGGCCAGCAAAGCAGCCGGTAAAAAAGAGATAGCTGGGAGCTTAATGAACAGCGCTGCAAAAGCTGTGCTCGCTCCGGAAATGAAGAACCAGACAGGTTGCCGCAGCCCACGCCCCCAGGCATAAAGCATAAATACCATCCCACAAGCGACTGTGGTGTAGGCCATGGGGTCGCGGTTGTAAATGATGTAAACATAATTGATCGCCAGCAAGAAGGCGGAAAATAACGCCGCACGACGACCAAAATGCTGTCGGGCGAACCCGGCCACGAGAGCGATGGACAGAACGCTGGTGATGACAGAGATGAAGTTAGCTGACCAATAGCTCACACCCAACAAGCGAAAAAAGAGGAAAGCCAGCCAATTAATGAAAGGATACATGATCTGCGTTTGACGCGGGCCGGAGAAGGCGTCCCATTCTCCAAATAAGGCCATGTCTCGCCCGGCCGCGATGGTCGCCGGGCCGTCCAGGCTGAGTTCTGGTGTGGGGGAGATACCTAATGGGGCGTCGGCGGTTAGGTGGTGCAGGCGCAGGGCGAAAGCAAGAAGAAGGATGAGAAGGATAAAAAACCAGAAACGGCCGTTGCCCTGAGTTTTGTACAATAAACGCTGATTCATACCATCATGATACCAACAAAGCGCTAAAGGTAGCAAAAACTAGACAAACCTGTCACAATCTGGGCAGATATTTTTGGAAACAGACCGTTTTTACAGGTTAGCATGATGATGACAAAGAACCGATCTGAATGGGGCATTGCTGCTGCCTTGATTTTACTGGTACTTTTGCTGCGCTTCCCATCGTTTTATGTCCCTTTTGAGAATGACAGCGGCGATCATGCGTACCATGCGCGGTTGATATTGCGCGGCGAACCGCTGTATGGTACGCATCACCCCGACCAACATATGCCAGGCGTGTTTTATACGTATGCCTTGTCATTTCAGCTATTTGGGGAGTCGGTCGCCGCGATCAAGGGAGTGCTTCTGCTCTGGATTGCCGTAACTGTTTATCTGATCTACCGTCTGGGGCTGTGTCTGGCTAACCGGCGGGTGGGATTGTTGGCCGCAGTCACGGCCGCTTTGTTATTTGCAACCTGGGAACTATCCGCATTCAGCGCCCGCACGGAATTGTTTGTGGTCTTGCCGCAGGTAGGCGTTGCTTTACTGTTGGTTGGACGCAGCAAGGAGGGAGGGGGACACGGCCGTTTCTGGGCTGTCGGGCTGCTGGCAGGCGTGGCGTTTTTGTTTAAGGCCAATTATGTATTGGCTCCGGCGGGAATGGTAGGCGTGGCGCTGCTGTGGGATGGTTTTTCGGGACATGGATGGAAAACGGCCGTTTCCCGCGGATTATGGGCCATTTTAGGTGTGGTCACGGCCGTGGCCCCTGTCTTCCTCTATTTTGCCGCTATCGGCCTGCTCGACCGCTTCCTGCTCGTCTTTCAGATTGGCGGAAGGTATCTCACGGCGCGGGCGCATCCCGTCTTCACCGGGCCGGAACACCGCATTTTGGTGCCGCTGGCTGTACTGGCCCGCAGCAACGCCCTGCTGCTGCTGTCGTCCCTTGCCGGGCTGATTTTCTTACCCTTGACCCGCCGCCAGCGTACATCAACAGAAAATGGGCGTTGGGCTTTGCTGATCATCTGGTTCTTCCTGACTTTTGTGGAAACAAACGTCAGTCGCTCTTATTTGCAGCATTATTATGTGATGTTTATTCCCACGGTGACATTATTAGCAGCCTGGTTCATAGACAAATTGGCGCAAGACATCGGGGTGAAATGGGGACAGAGAGGGGAAACGGCCGTCGTTCTTTCCTTGCTTCTGCTCATCATTTTCATCAACTTCCTGCCAAACTTCACCTTCTACCGTGAATTTGGTCGTTATGCGCTGGGTCAGCAAAGTTATAAAGCCTTCCTGGTGGATGGCTTGCCCGACGATGGAGGTGTGGTTGCTCTGGAAATGGCAGCGTTGGCCGACTACTTGCAAGCTCAGACCGATCCGGACGATGCTATTTATTTTTGGTCTAATTTCATGGAGCTGTATTTTTTAGCTGAC
>JAJRTP010000506.1 GCA_024278255.1 Chloroflexota bacterium
TACACCGCGCGGCTTGAATCGGTTGATGACGGCCGTGTTCCAGCAAACCATTCTTACCCCCGCCGCCTGTGCCGAAATGTTACGCATGACGAATAAAGTCGGCGCTGATCGCATCGGCCGTTATCTGCCCTGGGAGCCGTATGGGGACGAGACGCCGGAAGAAGAAAAACTGCACCTGGCCGGAAAAACAGGGTCGCTCAAAGGCTGCCGGGCGCAAACGGCCGTCATCTGGCGCGGCGCAGGCGAAACACAACGCGGCTTCAGCATTACCGTTATGACCGATGGCGATCCGGCTCCCGAAACCTGGAGCGTAGACGCGGACGGCGTGCTGGTCATCGGCCGCATCGCCCGCGCTGTTTATGATGAGGTGATGGGGGAGTGAGAGAGGGAGGGGTATGCCAACTCCCCATCCCCTCACTCCCCATCCCCTCACTCTCTCTCATCCAACTCCCATCCCAGCAATTCTGCATTTGCCAGATCAGAGGCATCAATTTGCACCCGGAAATGGGCGCTGGTGGGTGCGCCGCAAACGGTTGTGACTACCAATTCAATTGTTTCCTGCGCATTCACCTCTACGCCAATAGCTGTCAAATCGGCCACGGCCGCCTGAATGTCCGGGTAGTCGTTAGGCGACTCGCACTGAATACCCACCGGACGCAGAATCCAGATACTGCCCTCGGCTGCCGGGTACGGATCGCGGGTGGGGGGCGGCGGCGGCGGGCTGGGGTACCCTTCCGGGTAAGGAGTGGCCGTTGGCGGCGCGGGGTAAGAACCGTCATCCGGGGCTGTTTCCGGGGCGTCGGGCGGGGCCAGTTCTATCTCTTTGACGGCCGTGGGCGTAATCGTCACCCGCGGAAAAACATCTTCCACCGGTTCCAGCGCCGGTTCATCGGCTGGCGCGTCTGCCGGTTCCGACGCCGCCGGGCCGCAGGCCGCCAAAATCAAAAGCAACAAAGCAAAGAACAAACCAAATTGTTTCATAACACTCTCCTGAGCTGATTGTATTACTGTTTGTTAATCAACCAATTATGATGGCTACAAGATTGTAGCAAATTGCGTTATCATACGTAAAACGCTTTACGCCCGATTGAAGTTCCCTTAATCTGGCGATAAAGCAACTGAAAGAACAGGAGTTTATATGAAGAAGTTACTATTTTTTGTTTTTCTAATCATGCTATTGGCTGCTTGCGGCGGCGGAACGGCCGTCTCCCCTACGGCTGAGTCCGAGATTCCGGCAGCCAAACCGCCAACAAAGGAAGCCGTAGCAGCCTCGCCTACGGACACGGCTGCCGGGGAAGCTGAAGAACCGGAAACAGCAGCCGACGGCTCTTTTCCGGCGACAAATGTGGCCGATGCGGCTATCGTCCGGGAACGGGACTGGGTGATGGGGGCTGAGGAGCCGATTATCACCATCATTGAGTACGGCGACTTTCAATGACCGGGCTGCGCGGGTATTGCGCCCGTGTTTGAGCGTCTGGTAGACGCTTATCCGGATTCTGTACAATTGGTTTACCGTCATTTCCCCCTGAACAGCATTCATGATCAAGCTCATTTGGCCTCCCAGGCGGCCGAAGCTGCCGGAGCGCAAGGGCAATTCTGGGAATTCCAGAAAGCCCTGTACGAGAGCCAGCAAGATTGGTCAGGCATAGAAGAGGCCGATTTTCGCGCCTTTTTGGCAGATATGGCTGCTGATCTGGGATTGGATGTGACACAGTTCAACGCAGATTTAGACAATGAAACCTACGCCGCTTACGTTTCTGATTTGGAACAGGAAGCGATGAATATCGGCCTGCCCGGTACGCCCAGCGTCATTTTGAACGGCGAACTGCTGCCCCAGGTACCCTTTGAGTATGAGGTTTGGGATCAATTTGTCGGAGCGCAGGTAGAGTTTGCTCAGATTCAGGAGCAGTTAGCCGAGATTCAATATGACGCCCCGCCGGAGATGACCATTGATCCGGAAGCCAGCTATCAGGCTACCGTTAATCTGGACAATGGCGAATCTTTTGTGATGGAATTGTACCCGAAATCTGCCCCTGTCACGGTAAACAATTTCGTCTTTTTGGCGAATGAGGGCTGGTTTGATGATGTGATGTTCCATCGTGTCATTCCCGGTTTTATGGCCCAAACAGGTGATCCGACGGGGACGGGTATGGGCGGCCCTGGTTATTCCATTGTCGATGAGTTCGATCCGGAGTTGACTTTTGATGCGGCGGGTGTTTTGGCGATGGCTAATTCCGGGCCGGATACGGGTGGCAGCCAATGGTTTATTACTTATGACGCCACGCCGCACTTGAATGGGCTGCACACTATCTTTGGCCGGGTGATTGAAGGTATGGATGTGGTAGAAGCGATTACTCCCCGCGATCCGCAGGACCCTAACGCGCCGGATGGCGTGCGAATCGAGTCTGTTGAGATTGAGGAGCAGTAAAAATATGTAATTGGTAATTGGGTAACTGAGTAATTACCCAATTACCCAATTACCCAATTACCAATGACCGCCTCCCGAAAAACCCTCGTTTTTGTTCTGGTGCTGCTTACGGCCGTAACCCTGGCTTGTTCTACTGCATCCATCCCCGGTTTGGACCAGGGGCCTCAAGCTACGGTCACGCCTGTTGGCGATTACCTGACGCTGGAAATCCCCGCCTTCACCGGCAGTCTGGCGCCGGGAGAATCGGTTGGCGGGGCGCGGCTGGAATATCTGGGCAAGTCGCCTGATGGTGGTTATCGGGTCACTATTGATGGGCAGGAGGTGGTTAAACGTTCGGGCGATTCGCTTATCTGGAGCGGTGTGATTGGGCCGGGCGTATTAGCTACGATGAATTTGCGGGTGACAACGTCTCTTTTGGGGGAACTGCCGGTAGCCGGCAGCGTGAAATTGAATATTTTATTCCCGGAAGTGCTGGAGTTAACGGCCGTACCCCAACTCCCCGATGCCCGCCATTTTAGCAACATTGTCATCAACTATTCCGTACCGGCCGGCCAGACCATTCCCGGTACAACCCTGGTTTATGACGGCCTCACCCAGCAAGCCGGTATTGATGTAGCCCAAATAAGCAATGGTGATCGCCAGACTTATCATGCTGTGGGCGACTCGTTGGTATGGGCCGGCAAACTGCGGGACAATGTGTACCTGCGCTACAACTTACGCATTATTTCTTTTAATGAAAACAGTGTCCAGGTTGGCGGCCTGGCGGAAATATGGATAGAGAAATAGCTCGTGATTGTCTATCCTGATTACCCTCGTCCGGCCGAACCTTTGGTGAGTCAAAACCCCTTTCGCCAAAGGAGTTACCAGCCGGAACCGCTTCCCGACTTTGCCGCAGCCAGAGAACGATTGCCCCAGCCTGTTTTGCCCGGCTATCCTGACTGGGAAGGGATGTATTGGCGGGCCTGGGAGATTGCCTGGTCGCATCTGCGCCAGCCTACACCGCTCAACGGCTTTGTCTCTAACTACCTGGGAGATGCCTGCGGCGAATACATTTTTATGTGGGACAGCGCGTTTATGATGCAGTTTGGCATTTACGGCCGTCGCGCCTTCAACTTCATGGGCACGCTGGACAACTTTTACGCCAAACAGCATGACGATGGCTTTATCTGCCGGGAAATCAACATGGAAACGGGGCAGGATTTCTTTTTTCCCTTTGATCCCAACGCTACCGGCCCCAACATTCTGGCCTGGGCGGAATGGCGTTATTTTCGGTTGACGGGGGACGACGGCCGTATTCCCCAGGTCTTCTGGCCCTTGCTGGCTTTCCACAAATGGTGCCGCAAATACCGCACCTGGCCCAGCGGCCTGTATTGGGCTACCGGCCTGAGCAGCGGTATGGACAACCAGCCCCGCGTGCCGGACAGTATGTATTATCATCAGCATTGGGCTTGGGTAGACGCTACCATGCAGGCTGCCCTTAACTGCCAGATGTTGTCCCAGATGGCCGAATCCTTGGGGGAAACGGCGTTAGCGGTATCGTTGAAAGAGGAGCATGACGACCTGGTTTTGCTGATAAACAACCGTTTCTGGCATGAGGAAGCGGAATTTTACCAGGATGTCTCGCCGGACGGCCGTTTCAGTAAAGTCAAAACGATTGGCGCTTACTGGGGGCTGTTGGACAAAGAAATTGTGCCGGAAAAGCGGCGCGGCCCCTTCATCCGTCATCTGCGGGAAAAATGGTCGTTTGATTTGGCGCACCGCATTCCCAGCATGGCGGCGGACAGTGAAGGGTACAACGCCAGCACGGGCCGCTACTGGCGCGGCGGCGTCTGGCCGGCGATGAACATGATGGTGCTGCGCGGTTTACGCACGGTCGGCCAGCACAAGCTGGTGCATAAAATCGCCATGAACCATCTGCAAAACATCCATCAGGTCTTCCTGGATACCGGCGCTTTTTGGGAAAATTATGCCCCCGAATCGGCTGCCCCTGGTGATCCGGCGGAAAAGAATTTTGTTGGCCCTACGGGTCTGGCTCCTATCACCCTGTTGCTGGAAGATGTCATTGGTATTTCGGTGGAATGGCCCCATCGCCGCGTCTATTTTGACCGGCGGCTGCCCCCAGAGCAAATCTGCGGGGTGCGCAATTATCCGGTGGGGCCGGAGGGGACGCTGGAGCTGGTGGCTGACGGCCGTACCCTGACGCTGACCACGGACACACCTCTGACGCTGGTTTACCGGGACAATGAGCAGAATTTGCAAACGGCCGTGTCTGCCGGAACAACCAAAATAGATTTATCGTGACATGATCCAATTCACAGTCGCTACCATCAATCTGCGCAACCGGGCTGACCGCTGGCGGGAACGGCGGCATTTGCTGGTAGCCCAACTGTTAGATGCGGCCCCGGATTTAATCAGCTTGCAGGAAATTAGTTTTCCTATCGGCCAGGGACGCTGGCTGCGGAATCAGTTGAATGCCCGGCTGTCGGAAGGGAAACGGCCGTACCAACTTATCCAAAAACGCAAACACGATCTGCTCAAAGGATACGCCGAAGGCATTGGTATCCTGTCCAACCTGCCCGTTCTTTACCACGATTGGGTCAATTTGGGTTACGGCGGGCGGGTGGCGCTGCGGGTCAATGTGGAACTGCCCACCCACGCTTCCCTGGATTTTGTATCTGTCCATCTGCACCACGCAGCCCAGGATGTGGAAACACGGCAGGAGCAAGCGATGTGCCTTACCGGCTGGCTGCGGGATGTGCGGCCTGTGTCGCGGCAAATTGTAGCTGGAGATTTTAACGAGGTGCCGGATGGTCTGGCTATTCAGGTGATGAAGCAAACGTTTCGCTCGGCTTATGAGGATGTTTACGGCCGGGAACCTTTAGCCACTTTTCCTACCGCCCTCGTCCCCAACGCCGATTGGGCCGGCTGCCTGGATTATATTTTCCTTTCCTCCGGCATCGCTTCCGTCCGCAGCGCCAACATTTTTTGCCACAAACCGGCCGATGACGATAATACTCTCTATCCCTCTGACCACGTGGGGTTGATAGCGACTGTGGAGGTATGATACCTATTGCGTATTACGTATTGCGTACAGAGACAATATTACGCAATACGCAATACGCAACATGCAATAACCATGAAACCAACATTTTCAATTATCGCGCCGGTTCATAACGAAGAGCCGGTTTTGGAAGAATTACATCGCCGCATTACAGACGTGATGGCGCAAACGGGCGAACCGTGGGAATTGGTGCTGGTGGATGATGGCAGCACAGACAGATCGGCGGAAATGATTGCCCAGTTGCATGAGAAGGATGATCGTGTCAAGGGTCTCAGTCTCTCGCGCAACTACCAGTTTCAAATCGCCGTCACCGCCGGGTTGGATTACTGTCAGGGAGATGCCGTCATCCTCATAGATGCTGACCTGCAAGACCCGCCCGAAGTCATTCTGGATATGATTGCCAAATGGCGTGAAGGGTATGATGTGGTATACGGTGTGCGTGAAGACCGGGAAGGGGAGACCTGGTTCAAAAAGGTAACGGCCAAAGGATTCTACCGCATCATCAACAGTATCACCCACATCAACATTCCGGTGGATACGGGGGATTTCCGCCTGATGGACCGGCGGGTGGTGGAAGCGATTGGCAAAATGCCGGAGCGCAACCGCTTTTTGCGGGGGATGGTTAGCTGGGTTGGCTTCAAACAGACGGGCGTTTACTACAAACGAGAGCCGCGCTATGCCGGGGCCACCAAATTCACCGTGCGCAAAATGACCCGCTTTGCTATGGACGCCATCACCGGGTTTTCTTACGCACCGCTGCAGTTGGCTACCTGGATGGGTTTTTTTGTGGCTGTTCTCAGCGTTCTGGCGATCATCGTGGTTATTTTGCTGCGCTTGTTTGGTCCGGCCGATCCGCTGCTGGGGCAGGCGACGACGTTGGTGGTCGTCCTCTTTCTGGGCAGCGTACAGCTTATCAGCCTGGGCATCATTGGCGAATACCTGGGTCGTATTTATGACGAGGTGAAAGGACGGCCGTTGTACCTGATCGATCAAAAGTGGGGCGTGAATGAGGCTGAAGAATGAAACACGATAATCGCAAAGAAGAAAAAGAGCAGGAATTAAGCAAAAATAACGAAGAATACGGCCGTGCCTCCCTATGGGTGTTGAACCTCAACCTTAGCTTTATCCCCCAATTCGATACATTTCTGCCCCTTTGACGGGAATATCCGTAAACGATGTGCGTAATTCTGAGTAGCGGTCTGTGCGGTTTTGCCAGACGCCGGTGAGGAGGGCCAGAATTTCCTCATCGGATGCACCGCTGCGCAGGGGGGCGCGTAAATCGACGCCGCCCTGGGCGAAGAGACACGTGTAATACTCCCCGGCTCCGGACAGACGGGCGCGGGTGCAGTCGCTGCAGAACGGCTGGGTGACAGAGGTGATCAGGCCGATTTCGCCACTGCCGTCCAGGTAACGGTAACGGCGGGCTACCTCGCCGCGATAGTTGGGATCAAGTGGTTCCAGAGGCATTTCGGCGTCAATCATTTGCAGGATTTCAGAAGCGGTTACCACGTCATCCATCTTCCAGCCATTCAAATTACCCACGTCCATGTACTCGATAAAACGGATGACATGGCCGGAGCTTTTGAAGAAACGAGCCATATCCACAATGGTATGGTCATTCATCCCTTTTTTGACGACGCAGTTGATTTTGATATTGGTGAAACCGGCTGATTTGGCAGATTCGATTCCGGCTAACACTTGCTCTACGGTACCACGACGGCCGTTCATCCTTTGAAATACCTCATTATCCAGCGAATCCAGGCTGACTGTAAGCCGGTACAATCCGGCTGCTTTTAGGGCTGGCGCGTGGTCCACCAGATAGGTGGCATTTGTCGTCATCGCCAAATCTTCAATGTTGGGAAGGCGGGCTAATTGGGCAATCATATCCGGCAAATTGGGCCGCAGCAGCGGTTCGCCGCCGGTAATGCGGAATTTGGTGACGCCGGCCTGGGCAAACAGTCCTGCCAGCCGCACAATTTCTGCATCAGTGAGCAGTTCGCTTTTGCTCAGAAAATCGTAATCAGCGCCAAAAATCTCGGCCGGCATACAGTAAGGGCAGCGGAAGTTGCATTTGTCAATCACGGCCATCCGCAAGTCACGAATGGGACGGCCGAATTTGTCACGAATCACAGCAGGCATAGATGGTTTTCTCCGTCATCGGGTTGTATTGTGGGATAATCCCGAATGTATGCTAGTGATTATAGCGCAAAATTGATCCGGGGGAGATATAATACGGCCGTGATGCGTGAAGACGAAAAAGAATTAGCGAGGTGAAACATGAAGCTATACGGCCGTACCTGGACACGACGAGAAATTGAAGCTCGTGTGGGGCGCATGGAGCAAATTGGCGGCGTGCGTCGCTTTCGTTGGGACGAGGGGCGGGAGGCCGGTTCCGAGCAAATTGAAGTGCGCACCGGGGCCGGATTGCGTTATCTGGTGTCGCCGTCGCGGGCGCTGGACATATCGTTGGCTGAGTTTGACGGCGTGCCCTTAAGCTGGCAGTCCCCTAACGGGGATGTGCATCCGGCTTATTATGATGATGAGGGGCTGGAATGGCTACGCACGGCCGTTGGCGGCTTGCTGATGACCTGTGGCTTGAGTTACGTCGGCGCGCCGGGCGAGGATGAGGGAGAAGCGTTTGGGCTGCACGGCCGTATCCACCACCTGCCTGCCCATCACATTGCCAGCGAAGGGTATTGGCGAGGCGACGAATACCACATCCGTATCGCCGGAACCGTAAGCGAAACCCGTATTTTTGGCGAATCGCTGCACCTGCACCGGACTATTCATAGTCGTCTCGGCGAAAACAGTCTCACCATCCGGGACGTGGTAGAAAATAACGGCTTTAGCGAAATGCCCCTCATGCTCCTCTATCATTTCAACTTCGGTTTTCCCCTGCTGACGGAAAAAACGACGGTGGAATTTCCTTCTCAACGCATTGTGGCTCGTGATGAAGGCGTTCCGGTAGATGGCTATGAGCGCTGGCAGGCTCCGGAGGCTGATTTTAGTGAATGGGTGTACTATCACGAAGGTAAGGTGGCGGATGCGGACGGCCGTCTCACCGTCAGTCTGCATAATCCTGAGTTTCCTACGGCGGGTGGGGGGACACGGCCGTTAACCGTGCGCCTCTCCTGGTATCAAGAACAACTGCCCCGGCTGATCCAGTGGAAAATGCCCGGCGCCGGTACGCACGTTTTAGGCATCGAACCGGCCAACTGTTACGTGGAGGGCCGGGCTAAAGAGCGGGCGCAGGGGACGCTGGAAATGCTGCCGCCGGGTGCATCCCGCGAATTTGAGTTAAAACTGGAAATAATCTAACCACAGATTTCGCAGATTACACAGATGAAACGGTTAATAATCAGCGTCATCAGCGTTAATCTGTGTTCTAAAAAACAATGAACAATCAACCCCAACGCATTATCAACGCCGTCGCTCCCATTCGCATTTGCGATAACGGTGGCTGGACGGATACCTGGTTTGCCGAATACGGCCGTATCTTCAACATCGCCGTCTATCCCTACGCCGAAGTGCAAATTGAATTGTTCCCCAACGATGGGCAGCGGGAGCGCATCACCATTTTTGCCGAGAATTTTGGCGAGAGGTATGCCTTGCAGCCGGATACGCCCGGTTGGGATCGCCATCCTCTCCTGGAAGCGGCCATTGAGCGCATGGGCATACCTCAGGAATTGGCCGTCCAGTTGACCATCTTCTCCGAAGCGCCGGCCGGAGCTTCTACCGGTACGTCTGCGGCCGTTACGGTGGCCTTGATTGGGGCGCTGGACTGCCTGACGCCGGGCCGCCTGATGCCGCATGAAGTGGCCGCTGTGGCCCAATCGGTGGAGACGGATATGCTGGGCCAGCAGTGCGGCATCCAGGATCAGTTGTGTTCCGCTTACGGCGGTATCAATTACATTGAGATGTTTGCTTATCCTCGTGCGGCCGTCTCCCAATTGGTCCTCCCCAACGACATCTGGTGGGAACTGGAGCGGCGGTTGGTGTTGATTTATCTGGGCAAATCGCACAGTTCCTCGGCGGTGCATGAGATGGTGATTCGGGAACTGGAGGATGCCGGGCCGGAGAATGCCAAATTGAACGCGCTGCGGGCTACGGCCGTGCCTTCCCGCAATGCTATCTACGCCGGAGATTTTGCCGCATTGGGCCGGGCGATGATTGCCAACACCGAAGCCCAGCGCCGCCTCCATCCCGACATAATCAGCCCGGAAGCGCAGCGGGTGATTGAGATTGCCCGGGCGCACGGTGCGTTGGGCTGGAAGGTCAACGGGGCCGGCGGCGATGGTGGCAGCCTGACCCTTTTGTGCGGCCCGCGCTCGTCCGTGCGCCGGGCCATGATTCGGGAGATTGAGACGGACAATGACCTTTTTCAAAATATCCCCATTTACCTGAGCCGGTATGGTTTGCGGGTGTGGGAGCGATCTATTTGATTGAACCGCGGAGGGCGCGGAGTTAATAGAGCGAAAATCTCTGCGCCCTCCGCGCCCTCCGCGGTAAAAATAAGGAGTATGATCATGGAAAAATATGGCTATCGTTTTTCGTTTGGCCCCTGGAATATTCATGAAGGTGCAGACCCGTTTGGTCCGGCGGTACGGCCGTCCCTCAGTTTTGCCGCTAAGTTAGCCGTCTACAAAGAATTGGGCTTCGATGCTGTCCAGTTCCACGACGACGACGCTGTGCCCCGCCTGGACGACCTGACTCCGGCGCAAATTCGGGCCGAGGCGGCGGCCTGGCGGCAAACGCTGGCAGATAATGGCCTGACGGCCGAATTTGTCGCCCCGCGTCTTTGGGAACACCCGATGACGATTGACGGCGCATTTACCGCCAATGACGTCAACGCCCGCCAATATGCCCTGGATCGGGCCAGGAAAGCGGCCGACATTGCCCGCGAATTGGGGACGAATCTGATGGTTTTGTGGCTGGCGCGGGAAGGGACATACCTGCGCGAAGCCAAAGATGCGGTGTGGGCGACGCAGCAGTTGGTGGAGGCTATCAATATGCTCCTGGAATACGATCCCGAACTGCGCATAGTGATTGAGCCGAAGCCCAACGAGCCGATGGATCAGGCGTACATTCCTACGATGGGGCATGGGTTGGCCTTGGGGATGCAGACGGATGATCCCGCTCGTGTGGGCGTTCTTATGGAATCGGCCCATGCGGTGTTGGCCGGTTTGGACCCATCCGACGAGATAGCTTTTGCTCTGGCTTTTGGTAAGTTGTGGAGCGTTCATCTGAATGACCAGAACGGCCTGAAATTTGACCAGGATCGCTCATTTGGGGCGATTGATTTGCGCCGGGCTTTTAATCAGGTGCGGGTGTTGGATGAGAATCGTTACTGGGAAATCGGTATGGTGGGGCTGGACGTGAAGGCGCTGCGCACCCAACCGGCAGACATGGCTACCAAGCATCTGCGCAACAGCCTGCGTACCTTCCTCCGCCTGGTGGAACGTTCCCGCTCCCTCGACCGGACGGCCGTCGCCGACCTCATTGCCGCCCGCGATTATGAGGAACTGGATTGGCTCATCCTCAACCATCTGCTTGGCACACAATAGTAATAGATACACGGATGTAACGGATTTGACGGATTTTCACGGATAAAGCAGGAAAAATCGGTGTAAATCCGTCTTTTCTGTGTTATCCGTGTTTCTATCCTTTATCGTGAACATGATTAGTAGGTAAATCAACGAGCAATCATCCTGTGTTACGGCCGTGTGCCGGTATAATTACGAGTCACTTGATAAACTTTTAACCAAAGAGGATGCAATGCAACGTTCTAATCGAACATCATTACCCGGCTGGCTGGTTTATGCGCTGGGCGGCGCTTTTGTTTTTTCTATGGCGGCCGTTCTGGTTTTTGCCTGGCTGACCTATCAAATTATCATCAACCGGGAGGTGAACCCGTTGGGCGGGCCGGGACAAGCGCAGCCGGTACTGACATCGGGAGATGGCGGTCCGGCCCCTGTACCCACCATGATTGTCGGCCGGCCGACACCGACGACCGCCCCGACGCGAGTACCGTGGACGGGGACGGAGCGGGTGAATATTTTGCTCATGGGCATTGACCGGCGGCCTGGCGAACCGTTCATCTCCCGCACGGACACGCTGATGCTGATGTCTTACGATCCGGTGGGCAATACGGCGTCCATCCTGTCGATCCCTCGTGATTTGTATGTGAATATTCCGGGATACGGCCGTGATCGTATCAACACTGCTTTCGTCTATGGCTCATTAGGCAACAATCCGCGCGGCGGGGCGGAATTAGCTATGGAAACCATTCAGTACAATTTGGGCGTTCCCGTCCAGCATTACATCATGGTAGATTTCAGCGCCGTGGAGCAAGGGGTGGACGCGCTGGGTGGTATTGAGGTGAATGTGCCCTCGCCTATCAATGACCCCCAGTACCCGGACATGAACTATGGTTACGATCCGCTGTATATTCCGGCCGGTTTGCAGCAGTTTGACGGGGAGACGGCCCTCAAATATGTTCGCACCCGGCATGGCAACAGCGACATCAACCGGGCGGAACGGCAGCAGCAAGTCGTCCTGGCGGTGCGGGACAAGGCGCTTGCGTTGGGACTGCCGCAGTTAATCGCCCAGGCGCCCTTCTTTTATAACCAACTGGAGCAGGGCATCCGCACGGACTTGAGCCTGGATGAATTGATTAAGCTGGCCTGGGCTGTAGGCGACATTCCCCCGGAAAACATCTATAATGAGGTCATTGGCCTGGATATGGTGTCCAGCTACCAGACGGAGCAGGGTGCGTCTGTCCTCATTCTGGATAATGCCAAAGTGGCGCCCCTTATCCAGCGGCTGTTTTACGAGTAAAAGAAGAACCACAGATTACACAGATTACACAGATTTTTAATTTAATTTGTGAAATCTGTGGTTGAAAAGGAGTTGGGATGGATCGGACGGAATTTCGGCGGCGGGTGGGGGAACGGCCGTATCTCTTTGATGGGGCAATGGGAACGCAGCTATTGGCTAAAGGTGTATCCCCGGAGGCCAACCTGGACGGCGTGAACCTGAGCGACCCGGCGCTGGTGGCCGAGATTCATCGCGCCTACATCGAAGCCGGGGCGGACATCATCGAGTCCAACACCTTTGGCGCGAACCGGTATAAATTGACCGAACACGGGCTGGCTGACCGGCTGGCGGAAATTAACCAGACGGCCGTGACCATTGCCCGCCGCGTCATTGAAGGATCGTTTAAGGATGTGCTGCTGGCCGGTTCCGTGGGGCCGTTGGGGGCGCGGTTGGCTCCGCTGGGGCGGGTGAAACGGCATGAAGCCAGGGCTGCTTTCCGGGAACAGATTGAGGCGCTGATTACGGCCGGGGTGGATTTGCTGGCTCTGGAGACCATCTCCGATTTGTGGGAAATGGAAGAGGCGGTCACTGCCGCCCGCGCCATCGCCCCGGACATCCCCATCGTGGCTATGATGACCTTTACCCGCGATGACCTGACCCTGCTGGGCAACCGCCCGGACGCCGTAGCTCGCCGTCTGGCTGACCTGGACGTGGACGTGATTGGCGTCAATTGCAGCGGCGGCCCGGCTCAGGTGCTGCGTATTACCATGATGATGCGCCAGGTGGCCCCGGAGGCGCTGCTGGCCGCTTCGCCCAATGCCGGTTGGCCGGAAGCATCGGCTGAGGGGCGGGTTTTCTATCCGGCGACGCCTGAGTATTACGGCAAATATGCGGTGGGGCTGGTGGAAGCGGGGGCCTGCATTGTGGGCGGCTGCTGCGGCACGACGGAGGAGCATATCGCCGCCATGCGTCTGGCGCTGGATTCGCCGGATTATGTGGGAATGGAATTGCCCCATGTCCGGGTGGTGGAGCGGGAAGATAAGGGTACGGCCGTGCCCGACGAACCCACCCAACTGGCCCAATATTTGACTGGCGGCACATTTGTCATTACCGTAGAGATGCGGCCGCCGCGCGGCGTGTCGCCCCACCGGCTGCTGCGCGGGGCGCATATGCTCAAGGAAGCGGGGGCCAACATCCTCAACATTGCCGATACGCCGGTGGCCCAAATGCGTATGAGCGCCTGGGCGGCAGCCCATCTGGTGCAAAAAGAGGTGGGACTGGAAACGATTCTGCATTTTCCCACGCGCGGCCGGAATTTGCTGCGGGTGCAGGGGGATTTGCTGGCGGCGTATGCCATGAACATCCGCAACCTGTTTGTGACGATGGGCGACCCGACCCGCATTGGCGATTACCCGGAGGCGATGGATACGTTTGATATTGTGCCCTCCGGCCTGATTCAACTGATCAAAAAGCAGTTTAACGCCGGTGTGGACAAAGCGGGGCAGGAGATTGACCGGGCGACTAATTTTGTGGTGGGCTGCGCCCTCAGCCTGACGCCGCATGACGTGGAACGGGAGATGAAGCTGCTGCGCAAGAAGATTCGCAACGGGGCGGATTTTGCCCTGACGCAGCCGATTTTTGACCCGCAGGCGGCGCGCAGTTTTGTTGAGCGGTACGAAACGACGTATGGGGAGCCGCTGATTCCCTTGATTGCCGGGATGTACCCTTTGTACAACGGCCGTAACGCCGAGTTCCTCCACAATGAAGTGCCCGGTATTATCATCCCGCAAGCCTTGCGCCAGCGGATGCACCAGTCAGATAATTCGCAGCAGGAAGGGGTACGTATTGCCGCGGAGATTTTGGCGGAGATACGGCCGTTTACCGCCGGCGTTTACATGATGCCCGCCTTCAGCCGGTATGATCTGGTGGCAGACGTGCTGGACGAATTAACATAGTACAGCGCGGCGTAAATACGTAAATACGTATGACTCTACTGAAAAAACTAACCGCAGAGGCGCGGAGGGCGCAAAGAATTTAGAGCCTCCCAGAGAAAAATCTCTGCGTTCTCTGCGCCTCTGCGGTGAAATCAACCTTTTTTCAGTAAAGTCACGTATGCAGTAAATACGTAAATACGTATACAGTTCCGTAGAACGATTTTGCAAATCGTTCAGGCGCGATTTACAAAATCGTCCCACGAAAAGAGGAAAAGCGCCCTGATGGAAACGATAACACTCCCTGAACCCGTAGATTTTCCCCAATACACCTGGCGGCCGTTGGAAGCGGATGACATTGAGGCGCTGCACCGGCTGGCGCAAGCCAATTGGGAAGCGGACGGCCTGGAATCGGTGCAACCCGTCGAGGAAATTAAGCATATGATGGGTATTATTATGAGCGGCGAGATTAAGGCGGGTACGCTGCTGGCGCTGACGGAGGCGGGCGAGATTGCCGCCAGCGTCTTTGCCTTTTTGCTGCCCAGCCAGACGGAGCATCGCGTCAATGTGGGCGGCAGTGTCCACGCAGCCCACCGGCGGCAGGGCCTGGGCCACTTTTTGCTGGCCTGGGCCGAAGCGTGGGCGCGGCAGACGTTAGCCCAACTTGAGGCTGATTTGCCCCGCCGTCTGGAAGTAAGCTGCCGGGATTATCAGGAGGATCGGATTGCTTTGTTTGAGGCGTTTGGCTGCCGGCCGACACGCTACTTTTTCCAGATGGAGCGGGATTTGGCCGAACCGATCCCGGAGAAGCCGCTGGAGTTGGGGTTGGGGCTGGCGAACTGGACGCCGGAAATGAACGAGGCGACGCGGGCGGCGTTTAATGATTCGTTTCGGGATCATTGGGGCTTTTTTCCGGTGGATGAGACGTTGTGGCCGGTGTTTACGGGGAAACCGGATTTTCGGGGGGATTTGTCACAGTTGGCGTTGGATGGAAACGGCCACTTCGACAAGCTCAACAGAATTGAGCCGCTCAGTGCAGGCCGTGTCATAGGCTTTTGTCTCTGTTCCGTGAGCGAGGAGCGGAATGCTCAGACGGGGAAGCGGGAAGGAGTGATGGATGAGATTGGCGTGATTCGCGGCTGGCGTAAGCGGGGCATTGCTTCGGCGTTGATTGCGGCCGCCATGCGCGCCTTCCGGGAAGAGGGGCTGGAGTACGCAAAACTGGGCGTGGATACGGAAAACCCGACGGGCGCGCTGCGGCTGTATGAGAATTTGGGCTTTTATTCCGTGCGGCGCAGCATTGCCTTTCACAAGGCGTTGGGTTGAGGGGATTTTTCTCACGGATAAATGGGTCACGGATATTTGTTAACAATTCGTGATTTATTTATCCGTGAGATTTTTCATAAGTTTGGTATTGCTGCAATTTTTCTTGCACCCAAAGGTTGATGAGCGTGCCGATGGAAACCCCTTCCCGCTTTTGCGCCTCGCGGATGGTTTTATTGAGGGAATCAGAAAGTGTGATTTTGTACTCGTGTGTGGGGTGAGGGGCGACTTCGACGGAAACAGGCGTTAAATAATCTTCATAATCAGTCAGGTCATGCGTGTCCCAGAAATTGGCTAATTCTGCAAACGATTCAAATTCACCTGGTAAGGGGTCGCGGTTTGTTTTATCTTTTTCGGCCATATCGTTTTCTTTCCCGATCTGTCATCTTGCGAGCCGTGTTGATTAGCGCACGGCGATCTCGTTTGTAGATAAAAATAACGGTTAAATATCGTCCCGCATCTGTTTGTCCAAATGCTGCGTATACATCTTCGCCTTTATAGCGTCCTTTTGCCAGTTTTTCCACGTAAGGATTATTTGCAAAAACTTCTTCAACTTCTTCAATATCAACGTTATGCTTCCACCATAACTTGTCTACAACATCCTCCCGCCAAATGTAACCGTTGATCTTCATGTGTTCTTTATCCCATTGAACTGTTTACAGTATAGCACAGGAAGTACAGTTTGATCACTTTGGCGATAAAAGTTACGTCAATTGATGGAGCGGGAGGAAAGTAATTGCGGCTGTAATGGAAGTTTATGTTCCCATTCTTTCCAGGCGGGGGCTGCGAAATTGCAGAACTTTTTCCGGTGGATTTGTGACTTGTTTTAACAAAACCGGGACCTGCCCCAGTTTTTGGTATACGCGCAAGTGGAGCGCGCGCAAATCCGGATCGTGGTCAATAACCTGTCCGTCATGGACGGCCACATATTGCCCACGATACATTTTTAGCAGGTTGTTGTGCTGGCGGTTAAACGCTTCTGTCTCGGCGCGTATCTTCTCGCGGCGAAATTGAGAAAGATAAGAGCGCACCGCTTCTTCAACAAATGCAGCCGCGTCAGTTTCTTCTTTTCCCGTCAGTTGTTCAATTTCTTCAACCAATTCAGGCGTCAATACAATTGCAGTCATAAGATCAACTCCAGCGCGCGATTTTCCCTATTATACTGTAAATTTTGTCGTCTATCACTCATGGGAATGGCCGTTTGCCGCTGGATGCGGAAAGATTTCGGGTTCTCTGAGCTTTTGTGGGGTTTAACCGCAAAAGCCAATAATTCGCAGGCGAAAATGGTTGTAGTTGGGAATGCCAAATGCAATCCGTTTCAAAACTCGAATTTTGCTGTTCATTCCCTCAACAAACCCGCTCGTA
>JAJRTP010000507.1 GCA_024278255.1 Chloroflexota bacterium
CGCGCCATCACCCTGCCTCTCTTATCGGGGTTGTCGGCCTACTTTTGGTGGAAAGCATGGGGGCTAAGGGCTGGAGACTGGAGATTAGCGGCTGGAAAACGCCTTTTCACCCGTTCACCTCTTCACCCGTTCGCCTTGTCAGGTTTCTTCGCCGGACTCAGCCTCTACACCTACATGGCCGCGCGGGCTGTGCCCATTTTTTATGGGATGTACATCGGCTACCTGGCGCTTTTTCATTGGCCGGAGTTGAAGAAGCGGTGGCGGGGCGTGGCCCTTTTTGTGGCGGTGATGACGGCCGTTTCCCTCCCCCTCATCCTCTACCTGCAAACCAATCCGGCGTCCGAGTTCCGCATCAGCGAGATTGACGCGCCGCTGCAAGCGTTGCGATCGGGCAACCTGCGTCCGGTTCTGGAAAACAGCCTCAAAATCCTGGGCATGTTCGGCTGGCGCGGCGACCCATTGTGGCGGCAAAATGTGGCCGGGACGCCGCTGTTTGAGCCGGTGTTGGCCCTCCTGTTCTACCTGGGATTGGGACTGAGTTTGTGGCGCTGGCGAGACGGCCGTTACGCCTTCATCCTGCTCTGGTTAACCGCTTCCGCATCGCCCAGCCTGGTCACGGTAGATGCGCCCAGCAGCATCCGTATGATCAATTTACTGCCAATTCTGCCCCTATTCCCTGTGGTAGTTATGCACAATTGGGGGCAGTTATCCACAGTTTTGGGCCAGTTATCCACAGGAATTTATAAAACTGGCGGCAAATGGGCCTTGACAAGCCTGTTCGTCATTTACATAGTTTGGACGGCGCGGAACATTTTTGTCGTCTGGCCGCAAAATGAGGAGGTGCAGTTTGTCTGGCAGGCGGCGTTGACGGAAACGGCCGCTTACCTGGACGCCTCGCCCGACACCAGCCCCGTCGTCATTGGCGGCTGGTCGCCGGACACGATGGACCCGCCCACGATGCGGTTGGCGCTAAAACGGGACGACCTGGATTTACGCTACGTCGGCTCCGATTCGATGGCCGCGCCTATCAATACGCTCATCCTGCCCGGCGGCAGCGGCGGCGAGGACGCCGTCCGGATAACGCGGCCTGCGATACGGCCGTTCGCCCCCGCCCTTGAATCCCAACTGGCCGATTGGGGCGCCGTCCGGCAAAACCAGAACGCCTTCACGCTTTACGTTTTGCGTTCTACGCCCCCCGCTCCCCAATATCCCGCCGATGCCGCCTTCGGTGATGAACTTCACTTCCTCGGTCACTCACTCATCACCCAGCACTCATCGCTCATCACGTTTTGGCAAGTGACGGCCGTTCCCACTGCTCCCCGCCGCTTCTTCGCCCACCTGCTGGATGCCGACGGGGCCATCATCAGCCAGCACGACAGCCTGGACGCGCCGGCCGTCCATTGGCAGCCGGGCGATATTCTGGTGCAATTTCATGAACTAGACGCTGGGAGCGCGGTTCCGGCCCAGCTTCGTCTCGGCGTTTACAATCCTGAAACTTGTACGCCAGGCCCTTGCCAGAATGTATTGGTGGAGGGGGAACGGCCGTTTCTCCTCCTGCCAATGGAGTAAGGCTTTATCAAACCGCCGCTGGCAAAACGTGAAAGAGAACCGCAAAAGAGTGACAAATACTACCACTCAACACAAACAAATGGCCGCAAACGCCAAAACTGACAACGCGCCAACTATCCCCCTAACACCACCAACACCGCCAACCTGGCAATCGCCAGCCCGACGCCGATGCCACGCGTGATCCCATTCCAAATTTCGGCGTGGTTCAAAAATAACAGGGTGATCTTTACAAATTCATCTGGCGTGTGCCATTCCGAACGGAGTCTTCGGAGTGAGGAATCTTTCCGACTACCAGAGTGATTTAGGAAAGATTCCTCGGAAGAGTTCGGAATGATAACTCGATTTACATGACATAAATTTGCAAAGGCGGTTTGGTTGAAAATGAACCATGCCGGATATTCTGATAAAGATACACTATCCCTCGCTGTGCAATGGCATGATGTTTGCGGCATAACGCCGCTAACCAGCCGCGCGCTCAGCACCTTCGGTCTGACACCAAGAAACTTATGCATCAGACGCCTCTATTAAAAACGCTGCTCTTGGTCGGCTTGATTTTGCTTGTTAGCTGGCCTTCTCTTAAAGATAAGGTCTGTATCTCAGCCAGCCAAAATTTCATTGTCTTTTTGTTTCTTAACCTGTAGATTATCCTGCTCCATCCCCCATTGTACCATTGCCTCAAGAATAGGTGTCAGGGTTTGTCCGTACTCAGTCAGCGAATATTCGACCCGGGGCGGCACAACAGGATAAACCTCTCGATGAACAATACCATCTGCTTCTAATTCACGCAGTTGGCGGGTTAGCATCTTTTGTGTGATGTCGGGCATAAGCCGTAATAACTCTCCGTTACGACGGGTATTATTTTGAAGATAATACAAAATGAGTGGTTTCCATTTACCACCAATCACCTTCAAGGTGCGGCTTGCCGGACAGTAGGTGACCTTTTCCAACATAATCCATTACTCCATATCCAACCATAGTGACATTTCTGTCTGTATAAGACAAAATAGTGCGTACTTCACAAATATAGTGTACTCCTTTATTGTACACTCAGTATAAAATTTGTTCAATTTATGCAAATCACAAATATCTGGAGGAAACAATGAGTAAAATTTTTGTAATTGGCGCAACCGGCAATGTAGGTGGAAAACTTGTCCCGTTGTTGGCCCAGCGTGGCGAGACCGTAAAAGCAGCTACACGCACCCCGAAAAACTATGAGGCCCCCTCAACCCACGTAGAGCCGACACGTTTTGATTACGACGATCCGGAAACCTTCGAGACCGCTCTGACCGATGTAGACCGCATTTTTATGCTGGCGATGCCAGCCGATCCTTTGGCCTATGAACGTCTAACTCCCTTTATAGATGCAGCCAAAACAGCTAATGTACAACATATCCTGATGATGACAGCGATGGGCATTGAGCATACCGATGAACAGCCGTTACGTAAAATTGAGAAGTACATCGAGGCAAGTGGCGTATCTTATACATTCATTCGCCCAAACTGGTTTATGGACAACTTCAGCACGGGCTTTATCCAGCCCATGATTGCTGAATCGAATCGCTTTTTCCTACCTGTGGATGAAGCCAAGACCAGTTTCATCGCCACACAAGATATTGCTGCTGTAGCAGCAGTAATTCTGACCGAACCAGGACATCAAGGCAAAGCTTATACCCTAACCGGCAGTCACCCCTTGACTTATAGTGAAGTAGCTCAAATTTTGTCTGATGTTGTTGGTTACACCATCGAATATGTTCCCATCACAGATACAGCAATGCGTCAAAGTATGAGTGAGGCTGGATTCAGTGAGGAAGAACATCTTGACTACTTCTCAGGGATGTTTGGCGCCGTTCGCACCGGCTTCACCGCGCCGGTTACCTTTACTGTAGAGCAAATTCTGGAACAAAAACCAATAACATTAAAGAATTTCGCAATAGTCAACGCCCATTTTTGGCGCTAAGGATAGTTGACTTTTGGGTCTCTCCCAAGAAGGCCCGTCAAGACATTTTTATGAGTCTTGACGGGCTTTCTATTTAGCACTGATTTTCTGTCTTTTCGTTAAAGTTTGTTGTTCAAGCCAGCTAACGTTTTAGCTATGGTGCGGCTTTGCCGTCACCATCAGCGATTGTTTTTCGGCGCGTAAGCGTCCGTCAAACATTTTACTATGGGTTGTTCAACAACTTTATATCGGAAAATTGTAGCATAAATCCTTGCCATCCGCGACAATAACGGATAATATTTCGTTATGGTAGAGACGCCACTAAAAAAATTACTGGCCCGGTTGCGGGAAACACAGCGCAGGTTAGGGCATCGTCATAACACTGAGCTGGCTTATGCCAGTTGGGTCAAGCGATTTGTCCGTTACCACCGGTTCGCGACTGAAGCGGAATTGTGTGCAACGCCAAACAGATCGATTGAGCAGTTTTTACGGCATCTGGCAAACGAGCAACTTCTCAGCGCCTCTTCTATTAATCAGGCGCTTAATGCGCTCATCTTTTTATACACAAAGACGCTTGGCGTGCAGCTTTCTTACCTCGATATCCCGCATATGAAGCGCGCCGGCAATCTGCAAGTGACGCTCACAGATGCCGAAGCCAGGCGCGTACTTGACCATCTGTCCGGAGACGTGTATCTGATCGTTGCCCTTATGTACGGCTCCGGATTGCGCGTCAATGAAGCCTGCTCATTGCGGGTTCAGGACCTTGATTTTGCGCGCGCGCAAATTGTAGTGCGAGAAACCAAGGGGGGAAACCATCGGGTTACCATGTTACCCAAAGCGCTGATCACCCCTTTACAAAACCACCTGGCTGTGATCCGTCATCAACATCAACGCGATCTGGCGCAAGAACGGGGTTACGCCTGGATACCATCGGCATTGCGCCGCAAGTACCCTAATGCCGAAAGCGACTGGAGTTGGCAATATCTCTTTCCCAGCCGCAAACTCAGTCGCCATAACCAGGAACCTGAGAACCCGCGTCTTTACCGCTTTCACAAATCGCCTAAAACGATCGCCAAGGCGGTGAGGACGGCCGCACAAGCAGCTAACCTCAACAAGCGGGTCACACCGCACATATTTCGCCACACGTTTGCCACCCAACTGCGCCGTCACGGGTACGCGGTTGAGCAAATACAGAAGTTGCTAGGACATAAAAAACGGGAAACAACGATGCGCTATCTAAGGGGCGTGGACATAGATACGGCCGGCATTCGCAGCCCATTTGATGTCGAAGGGTAACAGCGGTTCCCTGCAGCTTATTCGTCCAACGCTTGAACGCTTGAATAAAGCCGCACCGCTTCACCTGCGCCTCCCCCGGCGCGCCATAAAACGTGGAATCAATCCCAACGGCGTCGAACAACTGGCTGTAATGGGCCAAAAAATTACGCGGCGGCGTCCCGGCAGGATAAAAGGCCCCCACCCACTCCCGGTAACCGAAACCCATCGTGCCCAAATGCCAATCGGTCATTCCTTAATTGTTAATTGTCAATTGTCAATTACTCTTCTCTCTTTTCCAGAAAATCCCCCAGCGGATCTTCATCCGCCTCATCAACGAAGGTGCGGCGCGTTTTGCCGCCCGCCTTCGGGTCTTCCACCAGCCCCATCTCGTAAAGATGC
>JAJRTP010000508.1 GCA_024278255.1 Chloroflexota bacterium
ATTGGTTTGTATGACTTCACCAATCAACTCATCACCACGATAACATCCGACCCGAATGGTGTGTTTGAAGTGCTGATGCCCTCGACCCATACTGTTAACTGCCCGTCACCGTCTGGTGTTTGCGCCAGCATGTATTACATGTTAGGCAATGACCCCGGTCAGCCCGGACAGCTTAATCCTAACTACAATCCCCAATACCGGACAATCGGCGCTACTTTTGAGATTTATCCGGGTGTCATGGTCCCCTCAGACCTGGCCCCCACGCAAATTGTACCCGGTGTTCTGGCAGGTGGTTCGCAGTTCGATACACCCCCACAATGTACGCTCAATGATCCGCTAAACCCGACCACTCCGGAAATCTTTGCGGTATCGCAGCCATATGTTAATGGCAGCGGCGCCATCACGATTAACGGGCAGGGGTTTGGCACTGGCGGCGCTGTAACACTCAACGGTAATGCCGTGGCCGCTACTTCCTGGAGTGCAACGCAAATCGTTATTGACATTCCGGCAGGCACAACACCTGGCCCATATCAGATGGCAATCACTGCCGACAATGGCAACCAGAGTGTGAATGGGCTAACCATCCACGTACTGGGGACAGGTTACAATCCGACCCTTTACGAAGTTGGTCCCGGCAATACTTATGCCACCATTCAGAGCGCTATTGATGCAGCGGCGGCAGCCGGTGGTGATTCGTTGGTTGTCGTCTATCCGGACACACCTGAACTATGGAATCCGGCTGGTGTTTACTACGAAAACCTGGCTGTCTACTCGCCCATCAAGCTGCAAGGTGTTGGCCCCGGCGGTGTTTATGCCGACGGTTCGCCTGCTGTGCTTGGCTCTAACATTGACGGCCGTGGCGTGGCCGGTGACACGGGTTATGCAGATTTCTGGCGCAACCTTATCTCCAATTTAACCTGGGACGGTAACCAGGCCATGTACGAAGGTGCGGTTATCTACGTCCTGGCTGAAGACGGCGAGTTTACCAGTGGCTTTAATGCGGCCATTGACGGCTTCACCATCCAGGGCGGCGACCAACAAGGCTTCCCCAATAACCTGACGCCAGCAGACCCCTCCCAAAAGGAATTTGCGGCCGTTCAGGGCGGCGGCATCTTTGCCAATGCCTACGCGCGTCACTTACAAATCACCAACAATGTGATGCAAAGCAATGGCGGCGCTTACGCCGGAGCCATCCGAATTGGTACGCCCCACCTCACCGGTGCGTTCTCCGACAATCAGAACGAATTTGTGACGATTGCCAATAACCGCATCCTGGCAAATGGCGGTACGAATCTGGCCGGCGCTATTGGTTTATTCTCTGGCGCGGACAATTACGAAATTGCCAACAATGACATCTGTGGCAACTTCTCGGCCGAATACGGCGGCGGCATCAGCCATTATGGCTACAGCCCGGATGGTTCTATCCATGACAACCGCATTTACTTCAACCGCTCTTACGATGAAGGCGGTGGCATTATGATCGCCGGTGAATTACCGGCCGATCCGACCACGCTGTCGCCCGGCTCTGGCCCGGTCAACATCTACAACAACTTGATCCAGGCCAACCTGGCAAACGATGACGGCGGTGGTTTGCGCTTCTTAATGTCCGGCAACTTCCCGTTTGAAGTGTTCAACAACATGATCGTGAACAACATCTCGACCGATGAGGGCGGCGGTGTCTCCTTGAATGACGCGCCGGACGTGCGCTTCTATAACAACACGGTTATGAAGAACATCACGACGGCAACGGCCGTAACCAGCACAGGCGCACCGGCCCCCGCCGGTCTGTCAACCTCGCGCAACAGCAACCTGTTGCAAGCCACGCTCCCCGGCGGTTCACCGCTGTTCAGCGACCCGCTGTTGTTCAACAACATCTTCTGGGACAACCGAGCCGGCGCTTATACCGGCGGCACAGTAGCCGGTATCGGTCTGCCGGATGACCCCAATCCTCCCTACAATTGGGACATGGGCGTCGCCGATGGTTCAGGCGTACTGTCACCGACCCATTCAGTGCTGCAAACCACAACGGGCACTAACAATGACGGCAGCAATATTAATACCGACCCGTTGGTGGTTGAAACGTATGACACATCCGTCACCGTCCTGCCCTGGCGCGGCAACCCGCGCTTTGTGGACATCCTGATGGTCACCACCAGCACTGCGCCGAATCTGCTGGGAGATTATCACTTGCAAGCGGCTTCACCAGCCATAGACGTTGGCGCCGACAGCAAGCCAGCAGCCAACGCCACCATCATCTATGCTCCGCCAACCGATATTGACGGCGATGCCCGTCTGGTCGGTGCAGTGGACATAGGCGCTGACGAAATAGGCGCTCCGCCGCAACCACCCACGGGACTGCACTTCTCCACATTAGGGAATGAGGCGCTGCCTGGCGTAGCCGGCCCCTACGATGATGCAGATGTCTATCGTTGGGACGGTGCAAGTTTCAGCCGCGTCTTTGCTGCGACGGCCGTTGGTATGCCAGCCAACGCCAACATAGACGGACTGGTCATAGTCTCGCCAACCGAGTTCTACGTATCCCTGGTTGGCAACTGGGATATTCCCGGCCCGGATACGGCGCAGGATGAAGACGTTATCCACTACAACAACGGCGTCTGGTCAATATTCTTCGATGGTACAGCCCAGGGCTTGACATCCGGGGGACAAGACCTCGATGCAATTGATGTCGTTGGCGGTATCCTGTACTTCTCGACAGTAGGGAACAACACGATACCAGGTGTGGCTGGCCCCTATGATAGCGCGGATATTTACAGTTGGGATGGCAACAGTTTCAGTCGTGTCTTTACAGCTGTAGACAACGGCCTGCCCAGCTTCGCTAATATTGATGGTCTGACCGTAGTCTCGTCAAATCAGTTTTATCTCTCTTTCAGAGGAAACCAAAACATCCCTGGCTTAGGTCTGGTTCAGGATGAGGACGTGGTCTTCTTTGATAACAGTAACTGGTCAATGTACTTCGAGGCCACAGATCAGGGCTTAACCGCTGGCGGGCAAGACCTGGACGCCATATCAATCCCTTAATATCCAAGGATTTCCGGCTGTCTGCTCCACAAAACGGGCAGGCAGCCGGGATACTGATTCACAATCGCCGCTAATCATGGCTCAGAGGAAAGATGATACCAGGATTAGTAAAGGAGATACGCAATGAATAAAAAATTAAACCGCCGCCGCATCAACCGTCGTGATTTTCTCAAAATCGCCGGGGGAACGGTGGCTACGGCCGCCGGGGCAACGCTCATACCTGGACTATTGCGGAAGAATGTACTGAATCCGATTGGCGTGGAAACAGCCAGCGCGCAGTATCCCGCGCCAGACTTGTACTTTGGCAGTACCGACGGTTGGATATATCTGCCGCCAACACCGGCCATTCCGCCATACCATCCTGACGATGTGGCCCCCGCGCCATTTAACGCTTATATCTTTGGCTTCCGCAATGTAACCGGTTTGACTGACGCTCAGGTTCAAGATCAAAAAATGAAAGCGCAGCACTCAGCGCCCCTGTTCTGGACACAGCAAGACGTGGAGTTTCGTTTGCAGCTCACCAATCTGGGTCTGGCAGTACGCCCTGACCTGATTGACGCGCATACAGTCCACTGGCATGGTTTCCGTAATGCCATTCCCTTCTTTGATGGCGAACCGGCCGGGTCTGTTTCAGTACCTATCGGCCGTAACTTCACCTACTTGTACCGGGCGCATGAACCGGGGACTTATATGTATCACTGCCACGTGGAGGATGTGGAACACGTGCATATGGGCATGACGGGCCTGGTCTTTGTCCGCCCGGCCCAGGATGGCAATACGTCGCTCTACCCCAGCGGCAAATACGCTTACAACTGCGGGGACGGCTCGACAGGGTTTGACCGGGAATTTGCTATGTTCCTGAGCGAGTTCTGGGCCGAAGCGCACTGGGCTGATTCGCATGTGCAACTGCCGGAATGGTCTGATTACAAAGTGGACTTTTATATGTTAAACGGCCGTGTTTACCCCGACACGATAGCCCCCAACGGTTCCATAGACCCCTTCAACCAAGTGCGCCAACCCAACGGCGACCCGATCATCATTCCCGGCTACGAACACCTGCAACACCAGCCCCATTCCTC
>JAJRTP010000509.1 GCA_024278255.1 Chloroflexota bacterium
CAAAAGCAATGGCAATCAACAAACCTAACGAGAAAGCAAACAAAACCGACAAAAAGGCAAAAGCTACATTCCATATGAAGATAAGAAGCAGGGGGCCACGAAAAGCAGGGTTGCTGACGAAACGGCCGTAATTCTTAAACCCCACGCCTACCGTATATCCCGGAATCAACGTCTGCCCGTCTTCCGCCGTAAATACGCCCGTCACATCGTCAGCAAAATAAACAATATCCGTCGCCATATCTACAATGGCATCCCGCTCTTCGTCATAAACGTAACGCTGTTTTTTCTCGGCGGCCGTACTTAGTCCGGTCAGCTTGACCACATTAGGCAGCTCGCCAAATTCCACGTCTTGCAATTTAGAAATCGCTTTAAGCATGTCCCGCTTGGGAACACGTTCCCAGCCTTCCAACTGTTCCGGGAAACCCTCCGGATCAAACGCGCCCACATGAATCGAGGTCACCCGCCGTCCAGGGAGTACCAGGAACCCTTCAGCGCCATCTTTAGGTTGCAGCCAGAGAGCAAATTCTCCGGCATCATTGGTAAAAAGCGCCGTGTTGTAATCAGCCCCTTTTTCCGGCAAAAAGGTCCGTTTTCCCAGCACTTCAATCGCTTGCACTTTTGGCAGCAAATTCCCCGTGCCATAATTCGTGAAGGAAATGTAGACGGTATAAATAATAGGATATACCGAGATCAAAATCATAAAAGCCAATCCCGGCGACATCCAACGCAAAGGGTACGCTTCCGGTCTCAGCCAAATAACATTTATCAGAATCGTGATGACCAAAATAATGGCGGCAAACGGCCAATAACCGTCAAACAACAAATTAAGGCCCAGCCATAAAGCACCGGCGTCAAAAATGAACAACCCCAACAACCTGAACAACAGATTGCCGGTTGTCAGACTGGAAGACCTGGCCGGCTTCTTCTCTTTTTCAAGATTGACAGTTTTCATCGCACCCCTTCTCCAATCCCTAACTGGCAGCCGCGGTATCCTTAGTGACCGTCCAGAAATTAGTTCGTAGTAACGACTTTAGTCGTCCAGACCGCTAAAGCGGTTACTACGAACTAAAACGGGAAGTTATTTCTGGACGCCTGCTTACCGCGCCAGCATAATCGCGGTAGGGATACCGCGGCTACAAAAAACAGGGGACGCTGTTGGGCGTCCCCTGTTTTTTTACACTCGCATCATAATCAACCTGGATATCTCTGAGGTTTTGATAACCTCAGAGATATACCAGAAAATTATTTACTGACCTTCAGAAATGGTAGTGCGGATTTGCTCGGCGGCATTCATAAAGGCAGCGTCGGGCGCATCACCCTGCTGGGAGATCAAGGTAACAGCGTTACCCCACGCTTCCCAGACAGAAGCCATTTCCGGGATGGCGGGCATGGGCAGGGCATTTTTACCGGCCGAACCAAAGGCAGCCATATCCGGGTCATCAATTGCTTCCAAAACCGGGATAAAGGCAGACGGCCGTGGGTTGGCGTCAAAGAAAGCCTGCATCACCTCATCCGTAGCCACAAAGTCAGTCAGGAAGATTTGGGCCAGCAGCGGGTCTTCGCTGAAAGCGTTGACCATAAAGCCCTGAACGCCCAGGAACGGCGCACCAACGGCTTCAGTTTCGCCCGGCAGGTCGCAAATAGCGTAATTGACGCCGGATTCGCGGATGCGGTCCAACGCCCACGGGCCGGTGATGATCATCGCCGCCTGACCATTTTCAAACATCAGGTGCATCGTATCCCAGTCTACGCCGGCCGGTTGCAGCCCCGCTTTTACGTAGGCGTCATACCATTCAGCCGCAGCCAGAGAACCTTCACTGTCAATGCCTACGTCCTCAGGATTGTAACCATTTTCATCCACGCCAAAGACGTAACCGCCAAAGGCCGTCTGAATCGGGAAGAAGTGGTACGGGTCGCCTTCCATACGAACGAAACCGTAGGTGTTTTCTTCTACGTTGTCGCCATTATTGGCAGACAGTTCTTCAGAAATGGACTGAACTTCATCCCAGGTTGTGGGGCATTCCGGGACCATGTCGGCGTTGATGAAGAGAGCCACATTTTCAATAGCGTTAGGCATACCGTATAGTTCGCCGTCATAGGTAAACGCTTCCAGCGCATTGGGCAGGAACATATCTGCCTTGTCGCCCAAATCAATGGGAGCGACTACGCCGTTGCTGACCAGTTCGCCCAGCCAGTCGTGCGCACCGACAATGATGTCCGGGCCTTCGCCGGCCGGAGCCGCAATGGTCATCTGGTCCCGAATGTCACCGAAACCGATCTCTTCAACAATCAGCCCTACGCCGTATTCAGCCTCAAAATCATCGGCCAAATCCTGCAAGATGGGAGCGCGGGTATCGTCCGCCCAGATTGTCAGGCTGATTTCCGGTTCTTCAGCCATAGCCTCGTCGCCGCCGCCTTGAGCTTCGGCGCACAGGGCTTCATAATCGCCCACACAAATCTCTTCCCAGGTGCGGAAACCATCGGCAATCACCGTCTCTTCGATATTGTCTTTGGTCACGGCCAGCGGCGTCAGTTTGATGAACGGGACTTCATTCGTGCCATTATCAATCGTGTCGCTGGTCAAAGCGGTTACGTCTTCACCATTCAGCAAAGCAATGGCGGCCTCGGCCGCAGCTTCTGCTTCCAGTTTGATCGGCTTGTAGACGGTCATCGTCTGCCAGTCAGACAAAATGTTCTGGATACCAGCGACGGTCGCGTCCTGACCGCTCAACGGTACCGGGTCCAATTCCTGGCTCTTCAAAGCAGAGATGACAGAGTTGGCCAGACCATCATTGGCAGCAAAAACAGCATCTACATCGCCGCCGGCGGCCGTCAAAATCTGCTCGAATATAACCAGGGCCTGCTGATTGTCCCAGTCCGGTACGGCCTGGTCGTCTACCAGTTCCCAATCCCCAGCCTCGTAATGCGGTTCGGCTACAGAGAAGTAACCTTCGCGGAAGAGGGTGGCATTGTTATCAGTGGGGGAACCGTTGAGCTGTACAACCCGTTTGGGGTCGGCATCCAGGGCGTCAATGATCGGTTCCAGAGTTTCGCCCATCAAGCGACCTACGGAGACGTTGTCAAAGCTGACGTAGACATCAGCGCCTTCGCCTTCGATGGTCAGGCGGTCGTAGTCAATGACTTTGACGCCGGCATCACGGGCCTGGGCGATGATAGCTGCACCGGAACCGCTGTCCAGGTTAACCAGCAGCAGCACTTTGGCGCCGTTGGTGATGGCCTGTTCGGCCTGGGTCTGCTGGGTGCGGGCGTCGCCTTCGGCGTTGACGATGGTGTATTCCACACCAGCGGCATCGAAGGCTTCTTCAAAGAAGCGGCGGTCGTCAGCTTCCCAACGGGCAGAAGATGCGCTGTCGGGCAGGAGGACAGCGATGCTGCCTTCGCCCATGGCTTCTTCTTCGGCGGGGGCTGCTTCTTCAGCCGGGGCTTCGGTTGGCGCTGCTTCTTCGGCCGGGGCTTCAGCCGCCGGGGCTGCCGGTTCTTCTGTAGCTTCAGGTTCGCTGCCGCCACAAGCGCTTAGGGCAAATGCACCAAGCAATAATACGATTAACATAAGGTACCAGTTTTTATTTTTCATCTTGCTCCTCGATTTATCGAATTTTTTTGTCCCCTTACGGGGTGTCCCAAAAGGGAGATTGTGATTTTTGACTAATCATTGTACTGCGGGTTTTTTGGGGTTAACACCACCTCCTTAACAGGGTATTTTACTACGATGAATTACCATTTTGGGGGATATTGTCTGAAGCCAGACTGGTTTGTAAGGAATCGTGCAGTTGGCTCAAAGTGTGAAGTAAACTATCTCGTGTGTTTTCGTCAATTTCCATCAGGCGGGCATCATTGTAAGCGTGGTGGGAATTTTGGATTTCGCGGCAAACGGTTTGACCTTTTTCGGTGAGGTAGAGGCGTTGGGTACGGCCGTCTGTCTCATGCGGCTTGCGGTAAATGTATTCCTGCTTTTCCAACCCGCGGACAATTCGCGTCACATTGCTTTTATCGCAAATCAGCCGCTCACTCAGGCCGCTGGAGGAAATGCCAGGTTCTTCAAGAATATGCACAAGGGCGTAATAACGGGGGGCGCTCAAATTATATTGGCTGAATAAACGGCGATCACCATCATCCAGTAAAAGGAATGTTTCTTTAAGGAGATTGTAGAGCTGCTCTCTTCTGCTCACCGTCTGCTCCGCTGCTTCTTCCCGGAAAATACGCCAACAAAGTAGTTGACATGACAACAGTTGATATATCAACTATATCACAGGATTTTTACCTGTCAAACATTTCCGGTTTAAGTTTTGTGAAGCAAATTAGGGGGTAATATTGAGGACAAAGCTTACGGTTGAATGGAGGGTAGCCGATGGAGTAGAGGATGAGGGGTAAAGAGATGGAGTGTCGCCTCATCCCTCATCCCCTCACTCCCTCATCCCCTCACTCCCGAATACGGGCGTTTAGTCGTCTGGCTAACTGGGCAATAATCTTCTTCCGCTGGCGGGAGACAACTTTGTCAGTCAAGGTCTTGTCCGGGGCCAGGAAGGTGAGGTGGTAGGCCAAGCTCTTCTTGCCCGCGCCCACCTGTTCCCCCTCGTACACGTCGAACAGAGTGACATCTTTCAGCAAATAGCCACCGGCCTGGTGGATGGTATCGGCGACGGTTACGGCCGTAACCCCCACATCCACCACCACCGCCAAATCTTCATGCACAGCCGGGTATGGCGAAATCGGTTCATACGTGTACAGGGCCGGAATCCGGGCAATCAGCGCGTCCAGATCAATGTCCGCCGCTAAAACTGCCTGTTCCCTGTCCACTCGCATGTCAAACTGTTCCACGACCAGGGGATGCAGCTCGCCCATCAACCCAATTGGGGTTTCGCCCAACAGCAAGTGGGCTGTGCGCCCCGGCCGGTAAGTGGGGTTCTCGGCCGCTTCATACCGCACAGCCAAATGCAATTCCCGGAACAGCGCTTCCAGGATGCCCTTCAAATCGAAGAAATCCATCATCTCCGGTGCGCCGTTCAGCCAACTGGCCGGTTCTCGCTGTCCGGTCAGGACGATGGAGAGGCGGGTTAATTCCTGGGGTAGTATTTCTTCTTCATCCTCAAGATAGACGGGGCCAATTTCAAAAAGGGCGATACGATCCTGGTAGCGGCTGTTGTCGGCGGCGATTTGGACGACGGAGGCCAACAGGCTGTGCCGCATGACGGCGTATTCCTGGGAGAGGGGATTGGTGATGGTCAGGTACGGCCGTTCATCCCTTGCCCCATCCGGCAGCAGGCGCGCCTCATTTTCCGGCGAGGTAGGGCGGAAGGTGATGACTTCCTGCAAACCGGCCTGTACCAGCGCGTCTTTGATGCGTTCCTCCTGTTCCAGCGCCCAGTTGCCGTGCTGTGGCGGCAGGTCATCTGCCAGCATCGTCGTGGGGATGGCGCCGTAGCCATACATGCGGCAAATTTCCTCCACCAGATCGTGCGCTCCTTCAATATCCAGGCGATAATCCGGCACGGTCACGTTCAGATTGTCGCCGTCCGGCTGGACGATAAATTCCAGGCGGCGCAGTAGTTCCGCCATTTCTTCCCCACTCAAATCCAGGCCGCTGAGCCGGCGAGCATACTCCAGATTGAGTTGGATTTCCACCGGCTGGGGTGGATTGGGGTAGTAATCAATGATACCCTCAGCCACGGTGCCGCCAGCCAATGTGCGCAGCAGTTCCGCCGCCCGGCGCACTCCCAAAATAGCCTGGCTGGGATGCACGCCCCGGCTGAAACGAAAGGCAGCGTCGGTATGGATGCCCAACTTTGTGGCCGTGCGCCGGATGTTGATGAAGTTCCAGGCAGCCGCTTCCAGCAATACGTTTTTCGTTTCCGGCTTGATTTCGCTGTCCCGGCCACCCATGATGCCGCCCAGACTGAGGTTGCTCAAGGGATCGGTGACGAGGATGGCGTGGTCGGGCAGTTGATGCTCGGTTCCATCGAGAGTGGTCAATGTTTCCTCGGCATGGGGCAGACGGGTGATGATTTGTACGGGGCCGTCAGGAGCGTATTGGTCGGCGCGCTGGCGCAGGAATTCGTAGTCGAAGGTGTGGTTGGGCTGGCCCATTTCCAGCATGACGTAGTTGCTGATGTCTACGACAACGTTGATGGGCCGCTGCCCGGCCAAACGCAGGCGGTACTGCATCCAGTAGGGGCTGGGGTTTTGCGTCACGCCTTCGATGAGGATGCCCACGAAGCGGGGGTTGAGTTCGGGGTTTTCGGTGCGGATGGTGATGCGGGATACGGCCGTAGGCCCCTCAGCCAGTAAACTATAATCCGGGTAACGCATCGGCTGGTTAGTCAGCGCGGCATATTCGCGGGCCACGCCGACCATCGAGGCGCAGCGGGCAATGTTGGGGATGATGTCAATTTCCAGCACGGCGTCGCCCATCACATCCTGCAGCGGCGTCCCGGCCTGGTAATCAGGTGAGTAATCGTCCTTTTGCATGAGAACGATGCCTTCATGCTCTTCGCTGATGCCCAACTCTTTCTCGGAACAAACCATGGCCCGGTTGTAGATGCCGCGCAACGGCCGTCCCTTGAGCTTCATCTTCTTACGGCCTTCTTTGTGGCCGTCATACAGCGTGGCCCCTTCCAGCGCCAAGGGCGAATACAGCCCCCGCGCCCGGATGTCACCCAGCCCCACATACTCAAACAAATTGGGTGCGCCGGTAACGACAACTTCCGGTTCGGCCGCACCATAGTCCACCGTCGCCAGCACCAGCCGGTCGGCGTTGGGATGCTGCTCCACCTGGAGGATGTGCCCCAGTACAATCAATTCCCGATCCCATTCCAGTTCCGCGCCGGGGATGCCGATATATTCGATGGTTTTCACTTCCAGCCCGGCATTGGTCAATATCTCATCAACCTCGGCCACTGGCCGGTCAATCTCTACAAAATCTTTGAGCCATGAAAGTGGTACGCGCATAGTGCAACTCCTGATTATCTCTCTACATTAATAACTGTGATTTCTAAACGGCCATCAGGCAGGCGACGGCCGTCTGCTGTAAAAGCGGGCAGGCGTTGGCCGGTTTCCCGGTCATACAACCCGGTCAAAATCGTGTATCGGCCTGACGGCAATTGGGATAGATCGAGTAGATGCGTGTCCCGAATCTGTTCGCCGGTCGCCCAAATGGAAGTAGGGTATTTGTTGTTTTGCGGCGGGCTGTCTGACTGGGCGGCCAATTCGCCTGATTCGTCCAAAACGTGAACCAACACGGTGTAATCCCGGCCGTCCGGTTGCACCGCTTCCCAATAAAGCGTCAGATTGGCTGTGTCGGCCGACCAGTCGTAACCGGTCAGCCGGGCTGTCTGACCAAATACGGCGTCAAGAGGGTTTGACGGCGCGTAACGCCGGTTGTCTCCCGGCTTTATTTTGAATCGGGCCAACTGCAAGCTGTTTCCCATGTCCAGGCCGTCCACGGTAACGGGCAGGGCGCGCTCGGTTTGCCGCCAAGGGTAGACGGTCAGCCAAATCGTCGCTAATCCCGGAGTAGCTTTGGGACTCAGGGATAACTCGTATTGATCCTGAAATGGCTGGCGCGGGGGCCACACAGCCGTCGCATAGCGTCCGTCATAAGGAATAGTATCCAGGCTGGCAGCTACAGGGCCGGCTGCATCCACCGCGTGTAAGGCCATCGCATAATTTTCAGACATAGGCTTCAGGCCTTCCCAATACAAGATGACAGAAAATGATTCGCCGGGAGAGACGGC
>JAJRTP010000510.1 GCA_024278255.1 Chloroflexota bacterium
TATCATCACCCAGGCCGCCTTCTGCCACGATTTGGGTCAGCACTGTCAGGATGCGGGTGTTGTCTACGCAGGACCCCATGTGCAGCACCGGGGGGATGCCAATCGTCTCGCAAATCTCCCGCAGGCCGGGGCCGACTTGATCCAGACCGGCTTCTCCCAGAAGCAAACCCAGTTTGGCGCTGGCGATGGCTCCGCAGCCCGTTTCCACCACCAGTACGTCCTGCTTGAGCAGTTCCCTGGTGACGTAGGTGTGCAAATAATCGTGCTGGCTGCGCGGGTTGTTGCAGCCGACAATGGCGGCAATGCCGCGAATCCGCCCGGACATCACCGCATCATTCAACGGCCGGAACGAAGAGCGGTAGCTGCCGCCCAGCATATAGTTGATGTATTCATGGGAGAAACCGGGAATCAAATCCTCGCGCACATTGGGAATCTTCGTCTCGCCCCGATTCTGGAAATTATCAATAGCCGTGCGCAAAATATCTTTGGCGATGGTCATGGCGTGATGTTCGTCAAACTGAATATGCGTGGCCCCTTTAATCTTCACTTTGGGTGAAGTGGTGATGATCTTGGTATGGAAATTACGGGCCAGGCCTACCAACGCCTGCATGATGCACTGCACATCCACTACCATCGCTTCCACCGAACCGGTGAGGATAGCCAACTCTTGCTGCAAGAAGTTGCCGGCCGCGGGGATTCCCTGGCGCATCAAAATTTCGTTGGCCGTGCAGCAAATGCCGGACAGATTCACGCCGTCCGCTCCGGCTGCTTTGGCATATTCGATGATTTCCGGTGTTTGCGAAGCGGCTACAATCATCTCGCTCAGGGTGGGTTCATGGCCGTGGACGACGACGTTGACCATGTTCTCTTTGAGAACGCCCAGGTTGGCCTGCCCTAAAACCGGCGCGGGTGTGCCGAACAAAATATCAGAAACATCGGTCGCCAGTAAACTGCCGCCCCAGCCGTCACCCAAAGCGGTGCGGATGGCGTGCTGCAGGATATGTTCCGGGTCCTGATCGTCGCCGATGTGGGTGCGGTGCAGCGCCTCGACTACTTCACGGTCAATGCCACGGGGGATGACGCCTTGTTCTCGCCAAATCTTCTGCCGTTTTTCCGGAGCGCGCTTGACCAGGACGACTTCTCCTTTCTGCTGGCCGAACTGGGCAATGTACAAATCGGCCAGATCGTTAGCGATCTCTTTGGGGGCGCGGCCTTCGATGGGGATGTCGTAAATCTGGGCAATGGTACGCAGTTTGGCAACGTCGCGGATGACATACCCTTCGGTTTCATCGTTGGCCACGGCTTTGAGGGTGAAGGCCATGTCACGGCCGTGATCGGAATGCGCGGCTGCCCCGGCCGAGATGGCCCGAATCAGATTGCGCGCCTGGATGGTATCAATCGTCGCGCCGCAGACGCCGGTGGAACCATCCTTAGTCAGGCGGCACGGCCCCATACCGCAAATTTTGCAGCACATCCCATCGGCGCCAATGGGGCAGGGCGCCATGTCGTCGGCTCTGGTAAAAGCAGTGCCAATGCCCAATTCATCAGCCCGGATGAGCATTTGTTGGGCGGCGGGGTCAATGCTGTGTTGTTCAGGGGTTAGTCTCTTTCTAGCCATGAGCGGGTTCCTCCTCCAGGGTTACGATTGGCCCCATACCGGGACAAGGCCACAGGGGACGGCCGTTATGCGGCACTGTCTGACCAAAATTAACGACCTGACCTGTTTGCTCGAAAGCGGCCGTGTGGCGGAAATAGGTTTGCCCGCCATTTTCCGTAGCAGCCCGGCCTGTTTCGGCCGGCATGGGCAGTTCACCCATGTAACCGGCTTCATCAAGCACAGTTCTGATTTGGTCAGGGGTCAGCGCCGCATCGTCATACTGCACTTCTACAAGGTGAAAACAACTACTGGCATAAACGTCTTCTACGCCAGGGAGATCAAAGAGGAGACGCCGTACTTCCAGCACGTGATGGTCTCCATACAGTGTGGGGAGTTCTATGGTTTCAATTGGCACAGGGCTGCCTCCTTTCCCATGTCAGTGGACAATACCGGGTTACGGCAGCGTTGATAGCTGCAATGACAGCAACAAAAAGACACACTTATACGCCTTGATCATTCTCGGTTTGAAGCTGTATTGGCAAGTGATAAACTCCATAAGTTATTGTGACGAATGTCACAGGCAGCAGGATCGCAACAAATTGGGGCAGAAATAGATGTTTTTATAGGAGGAATTTGTTCTTTTCTCTATCTGTTGTGGGATTTGCTTTACGGCCGTAATCCAGTTACAGTCAAAAAGATGGAAACCAGAGAAAAATACTCCGAACTTGACTTGTTCAGCCCGGATTTCAAACAAAATCCATTCCCCACTTTTGCCCGGATGCGGCAGGAGGCGCCGGTGTACCGGCACGTCTCGCCGGGTGGGGTCGTTACCTGGTACGTGACGCGGTACGAGGACGTGCTGGCTGTTTTGCGGGACAATGACCATTTTATTAAGGACGTGAGCAAGATACGGCCGTCCACCAAACCCAAAACCAGTATCCACCAGCGCATCAACGAAAACATGCTCTTTGCCGACCCGCCGGATCACACCCGGCTGCGGGCCTTGGTCAACCAAGCGTTCACCCCCCGCCGCGTGGAGAAGATGGCTGGGCGCATTCGGGAGATTGCCGACGGGTTGCTGGACGAGAACGTGCGGGATGGCGAGATTGAACTGATTGCCGGTTACGCCCTGCCGCTGCCCGTCATGGTCATTTGCGAGATGCTGGGCATTCCTGAACCGGATCAGGCGCAGGTGACGGATTGGTCCCAGGCGATCATTTCGCCGGGGAGCAAAGGATTGAGCCGTCGGGCGCGCAAGCGGAAGATGCGGGAATTTGTGGCCTATTTGCAAGCGACGTTTGCCGACCGGCGGCAACGGCCGCAAGACGATCTCATCACCGCCCTCGTTCAGGCAGAGGAGGCGGGTGACCGGTTGAGCGAGGCGGAACTATCCAGCATGGTAGCCTTGCTGCTGGTGACGGGGCACGAGACGACGGTGAATCTGATTGGCAACGGGGCGCTGGCTTTGCTGCAAAATCGGGAACAATTGGCTTTGCTGCGGGAGAATGAGGCGTTGTGGGATACGGCCGTAGAAGAACTCCTCCGTTACGATGGCCCCGTAGAAACCTCCACCACCCGCTGGGTGCGGCAAGATTTTGTCTTTCACGGCCAGCAAATGCGCCGTGGCGACATCATGCGCGTTGTCCTCACTTCCGCCAACCGGGATGCCGCTGCCTTTGCCGGCCCGGACGAACTAAACATCTTGCGTGGTGATGTCAAAAAGCATCTCGCTTTTGGTCATGGCATTCATTATTGTTTGGGCGCGCCGTTGGCCCGGCTGGAAGGGAAGATTGCGTTGGGGCAGTTGTACGGCCGTTACCCCCACATCCGCCTTAAAATTCCCGCCGCACAACTCCGCTGGCGTCCCGGCAGCCTCTTCCGCGGCCTGGAGAGCCTCCCGCTCCTCACAGAGTAGTCGCGGTTTCTTACCGTGCCGCCATAAACGCGGTAAGAAACCGCGACTACATCCAAGAGAAAATTCGCTCCTTCCCAAATTCGTTGTACTCTCCCCACCCAAACAGTATAATTTCCCCATGTCAACCCAACCTCTCACCGCCTCACCGGAGGAAAAAGAGCTGGCCGCCCGGCGCATCCTGGCCGTCACTGAAGAAGAATTGCAGCAAATTGTCCTGGACATTCACGACGGCCTGGTGCAGCAGTTATTCGCCGCCCAGACCCAGGTCAGCGTCATGCGCGCCCGCCGCGCCGCCGGGCAGACCATCACCGAGCCGGAGTGGGATGCCCATCTGGAGCGGCTGGCCGGTGTGCTGGGCCAATCCTTGCAGGAAATCCGGGAATTTTTGGGCA
>JAJRTP010000511.1 GCA_024278255.1 Chloroflexota bacterium
CATTACGAGCGGGTTTGTTGAGGGAATGAACAGCAAAATTCGAGTTTTGAAACGGATTGCATTTGGCATTCCCAACTACAACCATTTTCGCCTGCGAATTATTGGCTTTTGCGGTTAAACCCCACAAAAGCTCAGAGAACCGGATTTGATAGTGGTGCTGAGAAAAATAAAAAGTTGGATGGAAAACCTGTTTTGACAATCAATTCTGACTTAACATCTGACATTGACCTTTCGGCTGCCGAGCGGCTCACAGAAAATGCCGGGGTTTCATTTCAAGGGATAGTATTACGTGGGCCATTTCGCTTATCCGAACAAGAAGCAAGATCAATGATGCGTAAGAACAATGCAGATAAAAACTATGACAATGCAAATGTGATTAGGCTCCGATACAATGGGCGTGATATTACGAGAAGGCCAGAAAATGTATATGTTATAGATTTTGGTGTTAGCACCTCTGTTGAAGAAGCATCTCTGTATGAAGAACCATTTCGCTACGTTAAAGAGAATGTTTACCCCATGCGTCAACAAGCCAAACAAGCTTTAGCTAGAGAAAAATGGTGGTTACACTGGAACCCTCGACCAGAAATGCGGAATACTCTTGCTCCATTGTCAAGATATATCGCTACTCCCACCGTTTCCAAATATCGTTTGTTTGTTTGGCTTGGGAAAAATGTACATCCAGATCATCAACTTATCGTCTTTGCTCGTGAAGATGATTACTTTTTGGGCGTTTTGCATTCACGGCCGCATGAAATTTGGGCGCTACGGATGGGTACGTGGCTGGGAAAAGGAAATGATCCCCGCTATACACCCACCACCACCTTTGAAACCTTCCCCTTCCCCTGGCCGCCGGGCGCAGAACCGGCTGAAGATGAAGACGAGCGGGTAGCGGAAATTGCCCATTGGGCGCGGGAACTGGTGCGCTGGCGGGACGCCTGGCTCAACCCGCCCCGCGACGAGTTGTACGCCGGTGTGGGTGACGCCTACGAGAAAATGCTGAAAAAGCGCACCCTGACCAACCTGTACAACGGCCTCGTCTACTACCGGCAAACAAGACCTGACAGGTCTGCCAGACCTGTCAGGTCTCAGCCGCAGCTCTTCATGCAGGATGAGTTCGACAAAGTGACCCGCCGCTCCGTCACCCGTGAGCAAATCCAGGAACTGGACGACATCCATACCGCGCTGGATCACGCGGTCCTGGACGCCTACGGCTGGCCCCACCACCTCAGCGACGAAGAAATCCTGGAACACCTCCTGGCCCTCAACCTGGAACGGGCGGCCGCCTAAGACAAACCTTCCCGGAAACTCAAAGTTTCCGGGAAGGTGCGGAGACGTTCATATGTGCCGTAACATCAAACCCCTGTTTAACTTTGACCCGCCAGCTACCGAAGCCGAGATTACCGCGTCCGCTGTGCAGTATGTGCGCAAGGTGAGCGGGTTTCGCCAGCCATCCCAGGTGAATCAGGTGGTGTGGGCTACGGCCGTAGCCGAAATCACCGCCATCACCCAGCAGCTACTGGACGACCTGGTCACCAAAGCGCCGCCCCGCAGCCGGGCAGCCAGAGCACAGGCCCGCAATGCCCGGCGCTTTTAAGCAATGCGAGGCACGGGGTATCCGGTTTCTAAATGGCCAAGGCCGTTAACCCCGTGCCTGGCATTATCGGCAAGATTGAACTAAGCTACTTTCGACTAAAGCGAAAATTACAACGGCCGTCCCCCGCAGCAATCGTCTCCGGGCGCGTCAGATGGAAGCCCAAGGCCTCGGCGGCGGCAAAATCAGTCTGGCACAAATACGGGATGAGTTCCGGGGCATTCTGCGCTTCCAGGAATTTGACAATGCCGCATTCAGTGTAATCGTAGCCAAAATCGAACGTCTCGCTGTCCCCCGCCACAAATTCCTGTACCCAGTTGCCCGGATATTCCCGCTTTTGCGTCTCGCGGGCCGCTGCCGCCATTGCCGGATAGCGCCATTTGTGGAAACGGATACGGCCGTACCCATGACGCAAAAATACCGGTATCGCGTTAAACATCGCCTCGGCCGCCTGGTGCAGTATTTCCCCCGCCTCGGCCACGTCACCGCCGCGCCGCTGTACCACGCGATAGAAAGACAACGCCCAGGCCGACTGAATCAAAAATACCGTTAGCTTGTTCTTTTTGCCGCCAATGTAGGGGATTTCCGGCAGGAGACGTGCAAATTCTTGCAAAACTTCCCGGCGTATCTCGGTGACGGCCGTTTCCCCGTACCGCGCGGCCAATTCAGGTTGAATACGGCCGATAACCTTATCCAACTCCTTGAGCAATTTTCCCTTTTGCGCCACGTAATAATCATCGGGGCCTGTATCTGACATGCGATTTCCTCCATCAATCCTGAACGTTTGTAGGGCGATTTGCCAAATCGCCCAACGCTCAAGCTAACTTCGCCCGCAGCCGTTCCCCGGCCGCTTCCAGGGTTGCCAGCTTTTTGGGGAAGGCAAAACGCACAATCCCCGCCCCATAGCCGGGCAGCGAGTAAAAACTGTCACCGGGCACGACGGCTACGCCCACCTCGCTGGTCAGCCATTGGGCGAAGGGCATCGGTTCCAGTTGGGCCTGGGGTACGTTCAGCCCGGTATAGTCGGCCATGACGTAGTAGGCGCCCTCCGGTTCGCGGACAGCAAAACCCACGTCCCGCAGTATGGCCATCATCAAGGCGCGACGGCCGTGATAAGCCCGCAAACTCTCGGCATAATAGCTTTCCGGCAGTTCCAGCGCCGCCAAAGCAGCCGCCTGCAAGGGGGTGGGAGCGCAAATGGTGGTGTAATCGTGAATCTGGCGCACTCCCTGAGCCAACGGATCGGGCGCAATGACGTAGCCCAGCCGCCAGCCGGTGATGGCGTAAGTTTTGCCCAGCCCGCTAATGGTGATGGTGCGGTCTCGTAACGCTTCCCGGCTGCCGGGAGAGATGTGTTGACGGCCGTCATACAAAATCCGGTCATAAATCTCGTCGGTAATGAGTACCAGGTCGTTTTCCAGGACGATGTCGGTCACGGCCGTCATCTCTTCTTCGTCAAAGACGCGGCCGGTGGGGTTGTGCGGCGTATTCAGGAGCAGGGCGCGGGTCTTGGGGGTGACGGCTGCTCGCAGCCGGTCAGCGTCCAGGCGATAATCCGGCGCTTCCAGGGGCACGGGGACGGGTGTGGCATTGGCCATGTACGCCGCGGGCCGGAAGTTGTCGTGCGCCGGTTCCAGGACGATCATCTCGTCGCCGGGATTCAGCACAGCCATCGTCGCCGCCACAATCCCTTCGGACACGCCGCAAGTGACGGTCACGTGCCGCTCCGGCGAGACGTCCCAGCCCAGCCGCTCGCTGTACATGGCGGCCAGCTTTTCCAGCAGGGGCGGGTAGCCCCAGGTCAGGGTATATTGGTTGAGTCCGTTACGGATGGCGGATATGGCCGTTTCCAGAATCACATCGGCCGTGGCAAAGTCAGGAAAACCCTGGCTGAGATTGATCGCCTCGTGGCGCAGGGCCAGCCGCGTCATATCCCGGATGACTGATTCGCGGAATTGGGTGACTCGATGGGATGGTTGCATGGTTACCTCCAAAAAATTGGGGGCGAGTATACTGGCGTCCTCCGGGCGGGTCAAACTTTTTTCGGGTTGTTTTTTACGCCGAGTCATGGTGACGAGGATAACGCCGGCGATAACGGCCGTGCCCCCCACCAACCCCTGCACAGACGGCCACACGCCAAACAACACCCACGACCACATAATCGTGACCACCGGGCTAAGCGTCAGCAAAATCGTGAGAATGCTCAATTTGTAGCGGCGCAGGGCCAGGTAATACAAGGACCGGCTGAGGGTCACATTCAATGTAGCTGTCAGTAGTAAAATCCACCAGACATACGCCCCTTTGGGCCAAACCATTTCGCCGCGCCCGACGGCAAAAATCAGCAAAAACAGGATA
>JAJRTP010000512.1 GCA_024278255.1 Chloroflexota bacterium
AAGGACTCAAATGTTGTAAAAGTGCTAGAATATCTATCATGAGCGGTTGTGTTTACGAATTTTCTCTTTAGTCGGTGAAAAAATCGTATCTTACACAATCGCTCTATTTACGCCATTTTTTGGCGAAGGTATTGTACCAGTGACCTGTTTCAATGGTACACGGACACGATGAGCGAGAATTTCATCCGTAAAAAAATTACCGTAACGCTGCTGGATATGATGAAACAAGCGGTAATGAGTTGGGATTTGCAAGGCGCATATCCTGTTAAATGGACTGGGCCGCAGCTAAAGAGCAGCGACAACAGCATTGCCATTCAGACGTTAGAGTTTGCCTGTGGCGAAGTAACGGTTTCAACGTAGATATGAGAAAGAACCGAACCAGGATTGCCAATCCGCTCCTGAATAAAATACAGCGGTATGCGAACAGTTCCGTTCTCTTCCGTCAGGCAGAGGCTCATGCTGCTTTGCTGCCGGGAACAATGCCTGTTGCCCCATCAAGCCCGGTTGTAAAGGCTGTGATTTTCCCACCCGGCCAGAAGGGTGATTTTGCAGAAGCCGTGCCGGCTGTCCCTGAACCGTACTTTTCTGAGACGGGCACCACAGTTAAACCCACAAGGGTGACTGATGATGTGGCTGTCCCGGCACAGCGGCAGGCAGCTTTTGCGGCGGGTGTGAACCAAACGAGGCCAACACCTGTTTCACCTGCCGAAATGCCGGGAGTTGAACCGGATACCGCCGTCTCTCCCTCTCCGCGACCAGCCATTCAACGAAAACCGGAATCACCTGCACCATCTGCGGATCGCAATTGGAGTCGTTTGGAAACAATCATGCGGCTGCATAAGGAAAAACATGAGGCAGAGGAGAGTGCAATAACCGGTGAGGAAACGGCAATAAATGCAGATACGGCCGTACCTCCCTCTGCGCCAGCAAAATCACCCGGTAAAACAGATGTTACAGAGGGGAGTAGTTCGGTACAATTGTCGCCTATCGGGGAACTACCAAAGAGTACGGGCCAGCCGGTTGAATCTGTGCCGGCCGCAGAAACCAGCAGCAAAACGGCCAGTGTATCGCCTGAGGCCACACCAGAAGGAAATGAGGCGGCGGCCTCACTAGTGGCGACAGGAGAGGTAGAGAAAAGGGAAACGGCCGTTCCCACTAAACCGCCCCAAACATCTACCCCTGAAAAGCAATATCCCCCGGCTGAGATCATGGAGCAGACACCTGTTATGCGCCAACCATCCGTTCAACCAGATCAGGCTGTCGGTGAAATTGCACCTGATGTTTCCCCAGCGGATGGCATGATAGCAGCAACAACAGACGTAGAAACTGAAGCCAGCGTAATTAAGCCTGTTCAGAAAGAAGATCAAACAATAACACAACACGCACATTTCGCAGATGCTGCCCGCGAGACGAAGGAGCAAGACGCGATCAGTGAAGCCGAGACTTCTACCGTATCCGGGAATGTTGCCGCAATGGCGCCGGAGAATTTGCAGCCGGCCGCAGCCCAGCCTGTACCTTTACAAGCAGTTTGGGCCGTAGAATCAGTGGGTGAAGAAGGTTCAGCCTCACCCACCACACCTTTGACGGCAACATCACCTACTGTTCCGCCTGTAACCATACAGCGCCAACCATTGGGAGTGGATACGGCCGTACAAGAGCGGCTGGCTGCTGTCCCGCCCGGAATGCCAACGGATTCATCAGTACCTTTGCTGCGCCCCCTGCGACCACGGCCGTCTCAGCTTAAGGTTAGGGAGGAAACGGCCGTGGCCCAGGAACCAACCGTGCAGCGCCAGGAGCAGGAAACGGTAATAGCGCCCCCTGCGGCGGAACCCAAAAGTGTGGCTACCCAGATTGGCGATTTGCCGGAGGATTTATGGCATCTCATTGGGCAAGAGCCGCCGGTATCGCCAGAGGAGGGTAACCAAACACAGTTTGCAGATACATCGCTTTTGTCGCCAACGGCCGTCACGTCACAGACATCCATTGTCCAAAGAGAACCTGAACCAACGAGTGAACCAGAACCGCCTGAAGCAATGCCGGATGAGGAAGGTAGCGGAGGAAAAGAAGAAAGCGAGATCGATACGGACAAACTGGCTCGTCAAGTATATAAGGAAATTAAGCAACGGTTAGCGGTAGAGTGGGAGCGGATGCGCGGCCGTTATCAATAAGGATTGCTATGAGTACATCACATGGAGATTTAGTTGCGGCACGTATTTATGAAGCAGATGAGACTGGGGAACCCAATGGTGGCAATGAAGTTGCTTGCATGTTTAATCCCTTTGAATATACGGTTTCCAAGACCAACACCTATGCGGAAAAACCTAAAAACCGCAGTAATGCTCCGGCAATGGATTTTAAGAAAGCTGGCGCCCAAACATTAAAACTCACTTTGTTTTTCGACACTTATGAAAAAAAGAGTGATGTTAGCAAAATAACTAGCCAACTATGGAAATTCATGCAGCCCAAAGAAGCCAAAGCCGATCCGGACAAAAAAGAACCACCGCGAGTAGCCTTTCGATGGGGCGTCTTTCGTTTTGCTTCTGTCATTACCAACATGACACAAAAATTCACTTTGTTTCTGAAAGATGGCACGCCGGTACGAGCCAAAGTAGACGTTACTTTTACGCAACATAACGATATAGAAGATTACAAAAGACAAAACCCAACATCTGGCGGAGATCGTATCTTGCGCGTCTGGCAGGTTATTCGGGGCGACCGGCTGGATACGATTGCCGATTCTGTGTACGGCGATGCTGCCAAATGGCGCATGATCGCCGAATATAACGATCTGGATAATCCGCTGGCCTTGCGCACCGGCCAGAGAATTCTGATTCCCCAAGAAGAAAGCTGAAAACAAAATGGCCGATAAACAACCGTTATCCTCTGGCATAAATATCCTGATTGACGGCAGCAAAGCGCCGGAAAAAGTGCTGTCCCAGGTAGCAGAAATTGTGATTGATCAGCACGTTCTGCTGCCGGATATGTTCACCATCCGCCTGTATAACCCACATTTAGAACTGCTGGATAAAGGCCCTTTTGATCTGACAAAAGAAATCACGATTAAGGCAGCAAACGCCGAGGAAAAACAATTTACCTTGATAAAAGGGGAGATCACCGCTCTGGAACCCCATTTTGGCGAAGGGATGGTGTCGGAATTAGTGGTGCGCGGCTATGACAAGTCGCATCGGCTGTACCGGGAAAGCAAAAGCCGGGCCTTTCTGAACAAGAAGGACAGCGATCTGGCGGAGGAACTTGCCCGCGATGCCGGTCTGACGCCGGAAGTGGACGTTACCCAAACGGTTTATGACCACATTTACCAGCATAACCAATCTGATCTGGCCTTTTTGATGCAGCGCGCCTGGCGTATTGGCTATGAATGTTTTGTTGAGGATGACAAATTGTATTTTCGCCAGCCGCCGGCCAGCCAGGCAGGGCTAACGTTGACCTGGGGGATGATTTGCTCACCTTCAGCCCGCGCATGACGCTGGCCGAACAGGTGGATGAGGTGGTGGTACGGGGCTGGGATGCCGACAAGCAAGCGCCTATCGTGGGGCAGGCGGAGCAGGGTGAACTTTACCCGGAAATTAAAGAATCTAAAAATGGCGCGGAATGGTCACAGCAGTTTGGCAAGGGCAAACTGATCATTGTGGATCAACCGGTAGTCAGCCAGGCAGAAGCAGATAATCTGGCAGCGGCCCGGTTGAATGAGTTGAGCGGCGCGTTTGTGCAAGCGGAAGGGGAGGCGTACCGCCGGCCGGAACTGAAGGCGGGACAATGGGTGAAGCTGGACGCGCTGGGCGACCGGTTGAATGGACAATATCTGGTAACGAGCGCCACACACGTTTACAGTACAGACGGTTTTCGCACCCGGTTTATAGTACGCGGGGCGCGTACCGGCTCTTTGCTGGAATTGACCAATCATAGGCCTCCGGTGCAGCGTTGGCCGGGGGTGGTTACGGCCGTTGTTACCAATACCGACGATCCGCAGAACTGGGGCCGGGTAAAGGTAAAGTTCCCCTGGATGACGGAAGAGGCGGAAAGTGACTGGGCGCGGCTGGCTGCGCCGGGAGCCGGGCCAGAAGCCGGCTTTTACGCCTTGCCGGAAGTGGATGATGAAGTATTGGTGGCCTTTGAACACGGGGATTTTTCCCGGCCGACTATCCTGGGCAGTATGTGGAACGGGCAGCATAGTGTGCCGCCTACTGTGGCTGGAGCTGCGCAGAATGAACGGCCGTTAATCCGCACCTGGCACTCCCGCACCGGTCACGCCATTACCATGCACGACGACAGCGACAACAAAGTGGAAATCAAAACGGCTGGCGGGCATACCCTGACCATGGACGACAACGGCAGCCAGATCGAAATCAAGAGCAGCGGCGGGTTGACCATTACGCTGGATGATAACAGCAGCAAAATCAGTATAGAAAGCGGCAATGAAATCGAACTAAAAGCCAGCGGCAACATGAAACTGGAAGCCGGCGGCAATATGGACATCAAAGCCAACGGCCAGGTCAACGTGAAAGGGGCGATGGTCAATCTGAATTAGTGACGGAGGCAACTGATGGGACAACTTGTGACCAACGGCGCTCAACTGCAATGCAGCTTTGGTGTGGCCCCTGGCGCCATGGTTGTTACGCCGGAAAATCGAGTGAACGCCAGTAATCTGCCCGCGGCAACTATTATGGACAACGTGCCTACGAAAAATATCATGCCATTTGGCATGTGTACCACGCTAAGCAACCCCCAGGTAGCCGCAGCTACGTCAGCCGCCATGGGTGTTTTAACGCCGCAGCCCTGCATCCCGGTGACCAGCGCACCCTGGACGCCCGGATCGCCTACCATCACCATTAGCCAGAAACCGGCCCTGAACAATAGCTGCCAGCTTATGTGTACCTGGGGCGGCGTTATCACGGTCGTGTCACCGGGGCAACAAACAACAAATGTACCTTGATGACCGTCACCTGGTATGGAGTAAAAAATGAGCAACGACATTATTGGCACTGGCTGGGCCTTTCCCCCCCGAATTGACAAACAGGGCGGACTGGCTTTGGTTCAGGGTGAAGCTGAAATCAACCAGGCTATCCAGATCGTTTTAATGACGGCGCCAGGCCAGCGAATGATGCGGCCAAATTTTGGCAGCCGGCTGCAGGAACTGGTTTTTGCGCCTAACAACAGTTTTACCATTGGCCTGGCGCAGCATTATGTGGAAGAAGCGCTGGGGATGTGGGAACCGCGCATCAACGTGCTGGATGTTATTGTCGCCCCTGATCCTGACGTGGGGAACCGGTTGCTTATCCACATTAAATACGAAATTAAAGCCACCCATGACAAGCGAAGTCTGGTGCATCCATTTTATCTGATCCCGGAAGAATAAGCTGGAGTGAACTATGCCTTTAACCGCGCCTAAACTGGACGACAGACATTTTCAAGACCTGGTTGACGAAGCCAAGAAGCGTATCCCTCATTACACTGAGAAGTGGACAGATCACAATGTCAGCGATCCGGGTGTGACGTTAATTGAACTGTTTGCCTGGCTGACAGATACGACATTGTATCGCTTGAATCGTGTGCCGGAAAAACATTATGTTAAATTTATGGAAATGTTGGGGGTGACGCTAAAGCCGCCCGTGCCGGCCAAAGTTATGGTGACGTTTTGGCTATCGACCGCCCAGGAGACGGATGCGTTGATAGCGGCGGGAACGGAAGTAGCCAGCACCCAAACAGAAACGGAACGCTCCATTGTTTTTACCACAGACGATGATTTTATCATTACGCCGCCTGTTCTGAAGACGGTGTTTTCCGCGGTCACCAGCCGCCAGGAACGCACTTTCAAAACCGGGCCACGGTTGCGTGGTTTGGCAGCGGGGTTGACATCTGGGCAGCATTATCAGGTATTCTCGGATAAACCGCAGGTGGATGACGCTCTATATTTGGGTTTTGAGCATGATTTAAGCCATCATATTTTGCGTTTGGACATGGAATGGGATCAGGCGGGTGGAGCAGGGCCAAATCCTGACCTGCCACCCTATGTTTGGGAAGTGTCCAGCGGCGATCCGGAGCAGTCCTGGCAGCGGTGTTATGTGGAAATGGATACGACGAAAGCGATGAATGGTAACGGCCGTATCCAGCTTCATTTGCCGGGAATGGGGCGGCAGCCGGTTAACAAGAAGAAGCTGTACTGGCTGCGCGCTCGTCTGAAGAAAATATCGGCCATCGAAAAAAAAGAGGGTATGAAACCATACAGCGAATCCCCGATTCTCATTAAATTAGCCACGTCAACCCAGGGCGGCATTATTCAGTCCACCCACGCGCAGAGTGTCAGGAAGGAACTGATTGGCAATAGTGACGGCTCTACCGGACAGCGTTTTCATTTGCAGGCTACGCCTGTCCTGAAACGACAGGCAGGGGAGCATTTACTGGTGCAGGTGGATGGCGAGGAACCTCAGCCCTGGACGGAAGTGGCGGACTTTGCCGATACGGACGGAGACACACGCTGCTACACTCTGGACAGTGTAACAGGCGAACTACGCTTCGGCCCGGCTATTCGCCAGCCGGACGGCACAATTAAACTGTACGGCGCTATTCCCCCACGCGCAGCAATTCTAAATGTAAATTTGCCCAAGCGCTTCAATTTAAGTTAAATACTTCCCAAACAAGACGGGAGAGTACAAGATGGGTAAAAAAGCACAAGTTCGTCATTTTATTGAACAGTTAAGCCAAACTGCCAGCACATT
>JAJRTP010000513.1 GCA_024278255.1 Chloroflexota bacterium
GATAAAGTTGTTGGCGAAACTGCTTCAATTCGGTTGTGTATGTCGTGGTTGTCATACACTAGATATGGAGCAGTTTCACTCATTTTGCAAGTCTAATTAAATTTATGTTAAGTATTTTGTCAAAAGTCCAAGTAAATGTTTGACGTAATGTTTATCTTTCTCCGTTGACTTGCCCTCTCTCTGGGATATAATGCTAATATAATTAAATAAATACCAACTTGGTATAACCTTCGGGGCAGGGTGAGTTTTGATGGAGATAATTGAGACAATTCCCGACCGGCGGTGAGGCCCGCGCAGGCCAAGCCCGCGAACTGTTTTCTACAAGAAAACAGTTGATCTGGTGAGACTCCAGAGCCGACAGTATAGTCTGGATGGGAGAAGGTAAATTAGATGTGCGCCATATTTTGCATCGTCTGCCCCGCTCTTACGCGGGGTATTTTTTGTGGAATTGACGCAGCTTTATTGGGCTGTGCGGCGACCATCTATCAGCGCTTCTTCGTCCCCTGCCCCAATTTGACATAAAGGTGAATTATGACCTGGTTACAAAAACAACCCTCTTGGGTAACGTTATCCCTGTCATTCCTGATTTTGGTGGTGAGCTGGCAGGCGTTGGTGGTGATGGGCGGCTATGAGCGGTTTATTTTGCCTGGCCCGGCGGATGTGGCACGGCAGTTTATGGTTGTGCTGCAAGACGGCCGTCTCCTGAAACACAGCCTCATCACCATCAGCGAAGTGATTCCCGGCCTGCTCATTGGCGTGGGGCTGGCCGTGCCGTTGGGCTACCTGCTGGCTAAATCTGCGCTGGCGGAACGGCTGGTTTCACCCTGGTTGATTGCTTCGCAGGCGATTCCGGTGCTGGCTATTGCCCCGCTGCTCACCATCTGGATTAGTTCCACTTATTGGGCGCGGGTGCTGGTGGCTGTACTGGTGGTTTTCTTCCCCGTTTTGGTCAATGTCATTGCCGGGATGCGTTCCATCCCGGTCGAGTGGTATGAGTTGATGCGTGCCTTGCGGGCGACGCGCTGGCAGACGTTTGCCAAAATGGAGTTTCCGGCGGCGCTGCCGTACATTTTGACCGGTTTGAAGATTGGCGGGACGCTGGCGGTGATTGGCGCGTTGGTCGGCGAATTTGTGCAGCCGCGCACGGCGGGCTTGGGCTATCTGCTGGTTACTGCTCGCTACCAGTTCAAAACGGACCTGGTTTTTGTGGTGCTGGTGGCTCTGGCGGCGATTGCCCTGACGTTGTATGGTGCGGCAGTTTTGTTGGAAAGACGATTATTGGAAACACGGAGAACACGGATTTAACGGATTTTCACTGATTTTTTATCTGTGAAAATCCGTCAAATCTGTTAAATCCGTGTATCTATCAGTGGAGTTAACATGAAACGATGGATGTTTGTATTGGCGGCGCTGGCGGTTACGGCCGTACTCAGCGCCTGTGCCCCAACCGAAGAATCCACGGCAATGACCACCATCAACCTGCCGATGGGCTATATTCCCGATCCCCAGTATGCTCCTTTTTACGTAGCAGTAGAGAAGGGGTATTTTGCTGAAGAGGGGATTGAGGTGACGTTTGATTACAGTTTTGAGACGGATGGTATTGCTTTGGTAGGGGCGGGGGAACGGCCGTTTGCCATTGTCAGCGGCGAGCAAGTCATTTTGGCCCGCGCCCAGGAACTGCCGGTGGTGTATGTGCTGCAATGGTTCCAGAAATACCCCATTGCCGTGATTAGTAAGGCAGAGGCGGGCATTGAACGGCCGTCTGACCTGATTGGCCGGGAAGTGGGACTGCCGGGCTTCTTTGGCGCGACTTATGTGGGCTATCTGGGCTTGCTGGAAGCCAATGGTATCTCGCCGGAGGAGGTTACGGCCGTAGACATCGGCTTTACTCAGGTAGAATCGCTGCTGGCAGATAAGGCAGAAGCCGTTGTGGGTTATGTCAACAATGAACCGGTACAATTGGCGGCCCAGGGTGTGCCTGTCAATGTGCTGCCCGTCTCAGAATACATGGATATGGTAGCCAACGGCATCATCACCAACGAGGAAACGATAGCGAAGAATCCCGAATTGGTACAGGGGTTTGTGCGGGCAGTTTTGCGGGGATTGGCGGATACGCTGGCTGATCCGGATGCGGCTTATGAGATTAGCAAGCAGTATGTGGAAGGATTGGATGACGGCCGTAAACCCGTCCTCACCGCCTCTTTAGATTTGTGGCAAGCTGACACTCTGGGCCTGACTGCCGCCCAATCCTGGCAAAACACCCATGACGTGCTGCTGCGTGCCGGGCTGCTGGATGCGCCTGTGTCAGATTTGGACGCCGCCTACACGAACCGGTTTGTGTTGGCAAATCCGTAATTCATAGAGGGGACAGTCATTGTTTGAACACAAGCTGTAGGACGATTTTGTAAATCGTCGTCCAGAGGCGATTTGCAAAATCGCCCTACATGGTCGAAACGATAACCACCCCCTTCGTAGACAAGCAGCAAATTGCCCGAATGAACACTAATTTTCGTGTTTATCCGGGCAATTTACTGCTAAAAATTGAATTATTCTGTTTCCTGTTCTGGCGCAGGCGCTGTTTTGCGTTTCCGGCGGCGGACGAACCAGATGATGAGGGCTACCGGCAGTAAAACCAGCAGCAGCAGGGGGGCAATGACAATGACCAGCCAAATCAGCAAGTTTATCAATGATTGCAGCGCGGCAACCAGCGTCTCGATGGCTTCACGCAGGACGACGAGAGGCTGCCAACCGCCCGTTTCAATCGGTTGGGCCAGCACGTCCGGCGTCAACTGCACGCTGATGGTGGAAAAGGCGGCCGATTCGCTCAGATATTTCATGCGGCCCTTGATGACTTCAATTTCGCCTTCCAGACGACTTAATTCCTGATTGACGGCCAGCGCTTCTTCGACATTCTCTGTCTCATCAAGGAAACCGCGCACCCGTTCGGCCGTGGCTTCCAGATTAGCCAGCCGGGAGGAGAGGTCTACGTACTCTTCCGTTACGTCCTGGCCGGAGGTGTTGATGCTTTGTACCTCCACAGCCATCGCCTGCAACGCTTCCAGGGCGCTGTTGAACCCTTCGGCCGGTACGCGGATGGTGATATTGCCAGACATGGCGTTTTCGTCATATTGGAAGACGTTGCTGTTGACTACCCAGCCGCCGTTTTGCTCGGCCATGGCGGCGATGCGCTTCATGGCGTCAGCCGTGTCGGTGACTACCAGGCTCATATCGGCCGTGCGAATGATGAGCCGTTGTTGGGGAATGTCTGTTTGCCCGTCGCTTTCAAATGATTGGTCAACCGTATCTGCGGCAATGCCCAGCGCTTCTTCTTCATAAGCAGGGGCTTCGGCCGGCGCGGCCTCTTCAGAAACAAGTCGTTCAACCTCCATGACTTGCGCTTCTTCGGCTGCACCGCCGCAGGCTGCCAGCGAAAGGGCGAGTAAAACAAATAAAACAAGCATTTTTCTTCGGGGTATCATCTCAAACCTCCTTGAGTGATGGGAATGGACGCCGGGTGAATTGGGAAGAGACCGGGCGTCTTGGTATGATGTTCTGCTGCTTTAACGTTGGGCAGCAGTTAAAGGTTCCCCTGCATTCAGTTGACTACTTCCGTTACGTGAAATATGTGGGTTTTCTGTTGGCGTCCCCGTAGTTGGTAGCCGCCGAGGGGGAAGGCGTAGATGTGCTTTCTGGCCAGGTCGTAGGTGGATTGGCTGATGAGGATTTGGCCGGGGCGGGCCATTTCCTGCAGGCGTTTGGCCTGGTTAACGGCGTCGCCGATGACGGTGTAGTTCATTACGTCGGCCGTGCCGATGTTGCCGGCCACGGCTGTACCGGTGTTTATGCCGATACTGTAGCAAAGCGTTGGATTGTTTTTTAGGCTCTGGGCGATCTGCCAGGCGGCGCAGACGGCATGGAGGGCGTGGTCTTCGTCATCTTCTGGGACGTTGAAGACGCCCATGACAGCATCTCCCATGTATTTGTCTACAATGCCGCCTGTTTCGGTTATGGCGGTTACGGCCGTTGCCAGCTTCTCATTGAGCATGTGCAAGGCCGTTTCCGGCGCCACCCCTTCCGTCCAGCGAGTAAAACCGCGCAAATCGGCAAAGAGAACGGTAACAAGACGCCGCTCACCGCCCAATTTAACATTTTGTGGGTTGGCGGCCATGCGGCGGGCGACGGACGCCGGTAAGAACTGGTGGAGTAAAGTGTTTAGTTGAACGCGGGTTTTGTCTAACTGTGCCGAAAGCAAAACCAGTTCATTCCGCTGCTGGGTAATTTTTTGTTCCAGAATGCTTTCGGTTGTTACGTCTGTAGCCAACAGCAACAGACCATCGTTTATGGATACGGCCGTGAGCGTCATATAAACGTCGGCGCCATTTTCCTGCCGGTGGATTTTTTCAATTTTCAGGGGTGTGGGGTGACCCTGAAGAATTTGTTGCAGCGGTTCTTCCGATCCGACAAATTCATCAAAGAAGTCTGTCAGGTGATGACCAACGATCTGTTGATGATTAGGCGGCAGCCAACGATTAAAATGGGGCGAGCAGTGTGTCACGTAACCTTTGTGGTCGGTGACAGCGTATTCAATCTTTTCTAACTGCAAAATTTGCCGCAGCAAATGTTCATTCATGGGTAAAGGTGGGGAGGGAAATGGTAAATGTAGAACCTTGTTCGAGTTGGCTGTTTACTTGAATAGAACCACCGTGCGCTTCTACGAATGTTTTAACAATGTGCAAACCCAGGCCGCTGCCGGATATTTTGCTTTTTTGTGCTTCTTTGGTGCGGAAATAAGGTTGAAACAACCTGTCCATCTGGTCTTCATTCATACCATAACCGTTGTCTGTGATTTGGATAATAACGTTCTCTTCTTGTTGGGCCATGTGGATACAAATACGGCCGTCTGGCGGGGTATACTTGTGGGCATTTGAGAGCAGATTATAGAAAACGCGGGTTATCTTTTGCCGGTCTATCCAGAGGTAACATGGGGTAGATGGTAAAACCAGTTCAAACTGAAAGTTTTTGTTATGAAAATAAGCCATTAACGAATCTACGACTTCCTGCAGCAAGATGACCAGGTCTGTTTTTTCCCGTTTGAGCGTCAACTGGCCTTTTTCAATGGCGTCGAGGTCTAACAGATCGCTGAGAAGGTAGCCAAGGCGATTGGTTTGGCCGCTAATCTTGTAAAAATATTCAGGTAATTTTTCCGTGTTTCCCCGCTTGATCTGTTCCTGAGCCAGTTCTGCGTAGGCGCTAATGACGCCTAACGGTGAACGAATGTCATGCGCTACCATAGCCATAAACAAAGATTTCATCTGGTCAAGCTGGTGTAATTCTTCGTTGACCCGTAGTAGACGCTCCTTGAGCAAGCGCAACTCGTTCCGGTCTTGGATGATGGCTTGTTGCAGGCGACCCCTTTCGGTTACATCTTCTATGAGCAGTAGCAGGCCTCGCTCCGGTTTTTCCGATTTTAAGGGTGTTATCAAAAATGTTAAATAAGAGGTGGCCCCGTCTTCTCCCGTGCGGTTAACCATTTTCAAGTGGAATTGGGGCAGACGACCGTGCAAAATTTCTTGCAGCGTGTCTTCTAACCCCACAAATTCCCACATCAAATCGGAGATGTGTTGGCCGGTAACGGCCGTGTCTTCCTTTTCCAGCAGCGCAGCAAAATTGGATGAAGTTTGTACAACAGTCAGTTGGGGGGACAATTGAGCGTAGGCGATGCGGCGAGACAAACATAAAACGCCGGCAACACGCGCAGCCAATACAACCGGGTCCAGATTAAGCGGTGAAATGATCATAGTGTGTTGAGTAGTGAATTTGCCAAAAAATGGAAAGCAGACTCGACTTGAAAGCCGGTTTTAGCGCTGGTTTCCAGATAGGGGCCGCCCAATTCCTGGCTTATTGCTTCGATCTCGTTCTTGTCAATCACCCGTTGTTCGGCCAAATCCACTTTATTGCCAATAAAAACCAATGACGCGTTGGGCATAGTCTGGTGGAGTTGTGCCGTGTAGTAATGAAAACTGTCCAGGGTATCGTGGCGCGTCAGATCACAGACAATCAGAGCGGCTGATGCGCCGCGTAAGTAACTGTTGCCTATTTGCCGGAAATCGTCACCGCCCGCCAAATCCCAAATAAGTAGATTAAGAAGTGTATCCTCTAGCGTGAATGATTTCCGGGAGATTTTGACGCCGATCGTGCTGAGGTATTTGTCGTCAAAGCGCCCTTCCACAAAACGACGTACCAGACTGGTTTTACCAACCGCAAAATCACCTAATAGACACACTTTTTTCTGAATTGTCCGTTTACTCATTATTACTCTCAATTTTCCGATAGATTGCCGAAGTCTATCCAGTATACCGGTATCCAGCCTTGCCGTAAACCGGTTGGTGTTTCCCAAGCCACTTCAACCCACACGTCTACTCTGTCTAAAATAGTCAGGCGTGTATTGGCGGGAATGGCGCCGGTTATACTGGAGATTCTACTTGGTTGGATATGGGCAAAAACAGGTCGGGTGGTGATGGGGATGAAGGGCGTGGCGGTGACTGTAGGCACGGCCGTAGGCGTTTTAGTAGGCGTTTTGGTTGGCGTAACCGTAAACGTAGCTGTCGGCGTGGCCGTAGGCTGCGGCGTATTTGTAGCTGTAGGCGCTAATGTTGGCGTGGCCGTAGCCGGCGGCAGCGTAGCCGTAGGTGTAGGCGAAGACGTGACGGTAGGCGTGGGCGTCTCGCCAAAGGCCACCGGCAAGAGAGCCACGGTGAACTGTAAATAAAAACAACTGAAAACCAAAAACAGCAAGAGCAGCGCCCCGCCACCAAGCAGCGCCAGCTTTTGACCCCGGCTCACTGGTTGCGGCGGTTTTTCCTCGGCAGCAGTAATTTGGGCAGCCAGACGCTTCAGAGGAGTTCCCAAATCGGGCAATGTAGCCGGATCACCGTCATAATCGCGTAAAGCAGCAGCGTAATGAATGTGCAATTCAGCTACAAAAGTGCGTAGACGGGCGCGGAACCATTCCGGCTCTACACCATCCGTCACCACCGCCAGATACGCAAACTGCCCACTCTGGATGATAATATGATCTCCACCGTATTGAATTTCGTTCAGGCTGTCGGATTCTTCCCCGTTGCCGAAGGAATCCTGCGTAAAATCACGGATGGCCGTCAACATACCACTGATGAGGTCTGAGTCCGAAATTTCCCCCCCTTCTTCATTGTGATAGGCCAGCAGCAGCCCGCTTTGGTGCTGGATGAGGAAAAGCTGCTTTAGTGTAAAGGGCAGCGCGTCCCGCAGCGCCAAGTCTGATGTAGATACGCCGCGCAGCCGGGCATTTGCTCGCCGGAATAACCCTTGCAACCCAAAGGTGGATTTCAGACGGGCGTCAATGTTGCGCTGGAACTCCTGCACAAACTCAGCTACAGAGCGTTGTACGGCGGAAAGAATGACGGGGTAGAGGGCGTCCACCATCTCTTCGCGGGATTCGCGGATTTGCACACGGATGGCTTCGCCCATAACCGGGCCAAGCGCTTCAGCCATTTCATCGCGTGCTTCGTGGATAGTGGCGCTGATGATACCGCTCA
>JAJRTP010000514.1 GCA_024278255.1 Chloroflexota bacterium
ACCAACACGCCAACGCCTACCGCAGAGGCTACCGCCGTCACCAGTCCCCCCACCCAGGCCGTTACCGCCGCGCCCCTGCCCGCCACCGGCCGTGATCTGCTCTTTCTGGCCGACGGCGCCTTCCGCCAATGGAACCGCAATACCCGCCAGATTGAAACCATCCTGCCTGGCCCCGACCCCGCCAGCCGCATCCGCGACGAAGAAACCAGGCTGCCCCATTTTGTTGGCGATATTACCGGTTACGCCATGAGCGCAGACGGCAAGCGGGCCGTGATCGCCCGGTTGAAATCTGCCGAGTTGATTGGCGATCCGGACGGCGCAAGCATTCCCCAGCAAAGTTTTGAACTGCTGTTTATGGATATGATCAGCCGGGAAATGTGGACGCTGGTTCCCCAGATTGACAATTTGGGCGCTTTTGCCCTTTCCGCCGACGCGCGGCAGTTGGCTTTTGTGGGGACGGGCAGGGACGGGGCCAGACCGTCTTCCCCGGAGGAACCGCTGCCGGAAAAGTTGTACGTGATGCCCACCGGTGGCGGCAATCCTGGCGCCATCCGCCAGATTCGCGTTTGCCAGCCGATCTGTTCCGGCCTGACCTGGCATCCCGACAATAATTTGCTGGCCTTTAGCGACGAAGTGGGGCTGTGGCTGTTCAATCTGGCGGCCAGCGAGCCGGAAATGTGGCTGCAAAATGGCAACACGGCCGTTTACACACCGCTGGATTGGGCCAGAAATGGCCGTTACCTGATGCTCTGGAAAAGCGGCGGAGAAGGCGGTTCGCGCGTCGTCCTGGACGTGCCTACCCGCCAACTGGCCGACGTGCCCAACACTTTCGCCTACGCCGAACCGTTCCCCGTGCAGACGATGTGGCTGCCGGATGACCGCCTGTACGTCCTGCGCAGCCTCTCGCTGGAGGGTGCGCTGACGCCGACGGCCGAATTGTGGCGCATCCAGCCGGAAAACGGCGTGGTAACGCGGGAGGAATGGGCCACATTGTCCGACCAGCCGTTGGGAGCCGGGGGACAGCAGTATTTGGAAGACGGCCGTTTTGCCTACGTCCTCTTTGCCCTGGACGCCAATCCGGCTGCCGGGACGTACATCCTCAAAGGGATGGCGGAGACGCCGCAGCGAGTAAACGCCGTGCCGCCGGTTGTGTTTGCTCCCGGTGATCAGTACGCCTTATGGGCGGCGGACGGTTCCGGGTCGATTATTGTCAGCGGGGAGCGGGTTTATTATGCGCCGGCGGAGGGAGATGCTTTGTATGAGGTTACGGCCGTGTTGGGCAGTGACGCCGGTCAATTTCAATGGCAGCCGGAAATTGTTGTGCCGTGAGGATGGAAGAGTTGCTGGTACACATAAACAGAAATCCATATCACGTTATTTGGCAGATTTTCCAGAGGCAGCGTCCTCCGATTACCGCATACGGATTACCGATTACCGGTACTAGGCTTTTGTGTATATCTCGTCGCCTATGATATAGAACTCAGCCCCGTTCTCGTCAAATTGTTTTAACCTGTCAAAAGCTAAATTTATATCCGTGTTGCTTCTTTCGATGGATTGTTTGTTAATCCCGACTTTTAACGACTTTAACTCAGCCATGAAACTCTCTACTCTTCTCTGTTTAGACGAGGTATTGGCTTTTTCTATTAATTCGTTTTGCATCTTTTTATTTGTCGAGAGTATCTTATCAATTAGAGGCTGAAGTATTTCCAGGTTTTCATTCAAAATGTTGTTCCTGACATTTTGAATCGTTGTGGCGTCAAAAGATTGAGAAAAGGCAAATTCCATCACAATAAATATATTGCGTAATTCTAGGGCCACCTTTAATTTTTCTAAATTTTGCTTTATTTCATCCGCCGGTAATTCGTCTTTAATTCCCTTTTTACCAATTGAATTTAATGTAAGAATAGTGTTGTGGGCATAAAAATATATTGAAGCCGTCAATTCATTAATGACCCTTTGGATATTGCCAATTGTAGCAATTCTGAGTTGCTCAGATCTGTTATAGTAAGCATAGTTCTGATAGATTTGGCGCAAGAAAATGCTATGCGAGAACAGACTGGATTCCTCTTTTAATAAAAGCAAATCCTCAATTCTTTTTATTTCATCCAGTATGTCGCCAAGCGACTTGTTTATTTGAGACAAAAAATATTGCCCCGTTACAACGGACATTGCCGTAAATACAAGCATCGGCGTTACCGCTCCAGACATGGATTTTAATCCGGCGTGCCCGACAACTTTTCCGCCTTTAGTCACAGGAGTGCCCAATAGCCCATCCTTATACTGCATCAGTTCCCCGCAAACACCGGGAGGCATAACAATTTTGTAAGTTCCTGAAAGTTGTTTGGTTGCAAAAAGGCCGGGTATTTGAGAAAGTAACGAATTTTTATCCCCTATTTTTTTCAACGCTTCTTTTTCAGGGGCGTTATCAAGCGATTCGACTCTTAAGATTTCGTTATTTTTACGTTGAGCAATGAGTTTCATCACAATTCCTCTATTTTTTGATTTTTCAGATATTCTTTGTTTTCTTTGAATTGCTTGTATTTTTCCAAATCTCCATGTATTGACGTCAAGAATAATGGAAGCGTTACATATTTTATCGGGCCTCTCACTGGTAACCACAGTAAGTGAACAACAATGCTTGCGATTGTTGTCCAAGGAACTTCTCTATAAGCACCATTCCAATAATCCTTAAGCAAACTAAACATTAATTGAATGTCTGGCGGGGAGCCTGGCAAAGCCCATTTGTTAAATTTTGCTTTTATCTCATCTTCACGTTCCAGCGCCTTTTTTATATCTTCTTCCGTTATGTTTTTCTTCCACTCTTCAAACTCTTTTTTGACGTCTTCGTCTTTCATAATTTTGTCTCCTTTAGCCTAACGCTTGGGTTCAGAAGACTGTGACATCAGTAGTTTCGTCGTTCCCAAGATACCTCCACCAACAGAAATAATTGATGGAAGTGGAGTAGGTATTGCAGTAAGCACCCCTATCAACAACCCTTTTCCTGTTGCTGTTCCCCAGCCATCTCCAAAGGAGTGTTTTTGAAGTAATATGCAGGGAATTGATAATGCCAGGGCTATTGGAACTGTGACTACCCATCCTGTGCCGCCAGTAACAATTGTTCCGCCAAAGAGCATAGAATCGACTGCAAACATTCCAAAGCCTACCAGTGGATGAAGCCCAAATGTTTGACTTACTCTTGCAATAGTATCATGTTTATCGTTAGTTTTCGACATGGTTTTCTCCCAGGTTATACATAATAATTCAAGCCACACAACGACAAAGCTCACTTGCCGCTATGGAGTGTCAGCGGAATAGCGGTCAAGTGGGACACCTTGTCACGGCTAAAAAATACCTTTATATGACTCCATGCGATACCTTTGTCTGCGGGGGTGCCAACCGCAATATACTGCGTCCAGAATCTGTTTTTGCCCCGTCACCGGTCAGTATTGCCTCAAACAACGTGAATTCGCCTCTTTTTCCACTGACAGGCGCGTCAGGATTTTAACTCGCAATATAAAACCCTGCCGCTTATTTGGCAATAGTACAGGGGTTTCCATGAGCGCAGGCTCACCGCCATGATTTCCTGGTTATTTTTAGCTGACTGCCAGATGCACGCCTAACGATATGAGCAATACCCCCAATCCCCTGTCCAGCCACAGGCCCACCCGCCGGTTGTTTTTCAGGGATTCGGTTAGTCGAGAACCGGTAAAAACAAGCAGTGGTTCAATCAGAGCGGCGACAACGATGATGAGGTTGCCGTGTAAAAACATTTGCGCTCCCACCGGCCCCGCCCCCGGCACGACAAATTGAGGCAAAAAGGCCAGAAAGAAAATGGCTACTTTGGGGTTCAGCGCAGAGACCAGCGCGCCTTGCCGGTAAATAGCCCAGGCACGCGGTTCCTCTTGCAGTTTGTCTGGATCGGCATTTCGGGCAAGTGAACTGCCGCGAGAAAACAGCGCGTGCAGGCCAAGCCAGACCAGATACGCAGCCCCCGCCCATTTCACAATAGAAAAGGCTACACCTGACGCCGCCAGAATAGCCGAAAGCCCGACGGCCGCCAGGATGACGTGCAAAAATGAGTATAGCAACGTTTTGTGGGGAATGAGATAATAGGGGTCAAAGCAATTCAAAAGGAGAAGATAAATGGCCCGCCCCATGTCACGCAAAGAACGCAAAGCAACATTTATGAAGCAAGCAGAGC
>JAJRTP010000515.1 GCA_024278255.1 Chloroflexota bacterium
AGCACAGATCCCACAAAAACGATTCCGGCCGCCAGCCAGAAGGCCTGGTCGAAGCCAAAACCGGCCGTCTCGGCCGCGCCCATTACAGCGCCGCCGACGATCTGGCCGAGTACCGCCAGGACTAAAACGGCCGTCAGCCGGCGCGAGGCCAGTTCCTTGGGCAGACCCGCCGCCAAAACAAACACCGGCCCCAGGGTAAAAGATGTAGCTGCGCCGACGCCGATAATGATAGCCGCCAGCATAAGGAGGAATTCATCGTCGCCGGAGAGGGGAAACAGCAAAAAGCCAATGGACATACCCAGCAAGCCCAGGCTGAGTACCAGACGGTGGGCGCGGTAATTGTCGGCAAATCCGCCCAGGATCGGGCCGACAACCGCCGCCAGGCTGATGACAGCCATGGCGATACCGGCGTCGGCCCCGCTGCCGGTGAGATTGGTGATGAAGGCCGGAATCAGCAGAATGGCGAAGGCCTGGATGGCCATGCCGCCGGTGAACTGGGACACCATCCATAATTCCAGGGTGCGCTCTTTAGACGCTTCGGTTTGCCCGCTCATATTATCCTCCGTTTTTGAAGCTCAGGCGTTCTACGCCGCCGCCTGTTTCCAGGGCAAAGCCGCCGGCGCCATCGGGGCCGCCGCTGGCTGCGCCGGACAACAAGTTGATAAATTGTTCACCCAGGCCGTCGTCGTCGCAAATGGCCATTGTGGCCGGGCCGGGGGTAATGGTAAAGCCGCCTTCCTGCGAATAGGTTCCGGAAACCTGGTTGCAGTCCGCTTTGGCGTTAAAGGTACCGTCCGGTTTGAAGGTGATGGTGTATTTTTCGGGGTTGGCGATGGTTTGGGCGGGGTTGACGGCCGTACCTGACAATTCCACCCACTGCCACTCAATATTATGGAAGGCCGATTCTGCATCGCCGCCAGTCTCCGCGTCGCCGCCCGTTGTACAGCCCCCCAAAATCAGTCCGGTAAGCAGACCTAACAACAAAATAGAACTTAATTTCAATTTCTTCATTTTGAAACCTCCTCAAGGTTTGAATCATGTAGATGTTCAACTTCTTTGAGAAGTTGAACATCTGCACCTATTTGTTGAGACGCGCCAGTTGGCCGCGCATCTGGGTTCTCATTTTGACAAGCGGCTCAAATTCATAAAAGAACAGGATTTTTTGTTCGGCAATGGTGTCGCCGTCCGGTTTTTCCTGCAAAACAAAGAAGGTGAAGGATTCGGCGATGTCTTCGCCGGGGTTGGTGGCGGCGTATTCGCTGAGGAATCTGTCTGAATATTCATCGTAAAACTCGGCCGCGAACTCGTCCATTTCTTCCTGCGTTTCCGCTTCGTTGGAACCGGCCAGGTTTTCCTCGTAAATATCGCTCCAGAAACGCGCAAAAAAGAGGTTGATGTAGGAGTCGGGGTTGGAGCAGCCTTCGCCGGTGTAGAAGGTGGCGCAGCTGAGTTCTACGGGGGAGGGTTCTACAAATTCTTCGTCGCCGGGGGGAGACGGCCGTGACGTATCCGGCGGCACCTGGTTGTTACGCAGCGTGGCTACGTGCCCGAATTCGTGAATGAGGGTGTGGACAAAATCTTTGGTGTACATATCGCGGGCGTCTTCAATGTCCACGCCAAACTGCCACGTATTCAAGTCGTCAGGCAGCTGTTCCACGTAAGCCAGCGTGCCGTCCGGCCCGTCGGTGAAGATGAAAAAGCGGCCGACATCTTCCCGGAGAACGTCATTGGGCAGCAGGTAACGGACGGCGCCCCAGATTTCTTCGTGCCGGTTGGGATCGGCGTAATCGGGGTTGGTTACGCTGTCGTCTTTTTCCAGCAGGGCGATTTCCAGCGTATCGTCTACGTTGTACCGGGCAATGGGCTGTTCTTCACCGGCTGCGGGCGCTTCGCCGGAATCAGCCGGGGGCCGGCCGGCCGGGCCGCTAAACTCTGTATCGAGATATTCGTCCAGATTGCCGTAGATTTCTTCTTCTTTGGCCAGACATTCCTCTTCCGTATCGCATTCGATGTAACAAACTTGCTCTTCAGGGTCATACGCTTCGCCGGGGAAGCAATCTTCCGGCAGCATTGCCTCATCGTCATAGAGAACGTCTGCCGCGGAACCGGCGTCTGCTTCTTCGCCGGGTTCTTCGTCAAGCGCGAAATCGTCTGTTTCAGCATTGGCGGTCTCAGGGGGCGCGGCCGTTTCCTCTTCAATGGCGTCTCCGCAGGCAGCCAGTAAAAACAAAAGAAAAACGGCAAACAGGGCCAAGGTCATTTTTTTCATCAAATCTCTCCATTGTTCCATTATCATTGACAGCGGTACGCCATACAGCAATCGGGCGACTATAATTGAATTTAAATGAATGCGGAAGTAAAATCAGGTCATGTTACGGTAACATCAGGCGTAAAAAGCAGGTTCAGTTATGACTCTACTGAAAAAACCGCAGAGGACGCGAAGAACGCAGAGATTTACCAGAGAGAAAATCCTGTTAATCCGCGCAATCCGCGGCTTTTTTCAGTGAACTCAGTTATGGATGCCGCATCGCAAAAACCAGCAACGGCTGTTGAGAATAAATCCCGCCTCCCTGTCCCGGCGGAAGCCGTCCAGGAACAATTGGCGCGTATTCTGGCTGCCCCGGATTTTGCCCATTCCCAGCAGTTGAGCGCGTTTCTGCGTTTTGTGGTGGAAAAAACGTTAGCCGGTCAGGAGAAAGAGATCAAACAATATACCGTCGCCGTAGAGGCGCTGGGACGCAGCCCGGAATTTGACCCGCAGACGGACCCAATTGTGCGTATCACGGCCGGCCGCCTGCGGCAAGCCCTGGCGCAGTATTATGAAACAGCGTGGGCGCAAGACCCCGTTCTTATCACCATCCCCAAAGGGCGTTACATACCCGCCTTTCAACCAAACAATATCAAGGGGAACCATACGCCTCCGGCCGCTCCCGGACAACCGTTCCAACTGAGGATGCCGCAAGGCCCGGCTGTCGTCATCATGCCTTTTACCTGCCAACTGGATAAACCGGAGCAGCTTTATCTGACCGACGGTTTGGCGGAGCAGCTGGTGGTGACGTTTAATCGTTTTCCCGACTATCTGGTGATTGGCCCGCTGCCGCGAAAAAAGGGCACGGCCGTGACCAGAGACCTGCGCGCCGTGGGGCAGGAGTACAACGCCCGATTTGTCCTGAGCGGCTGCCTGCGCCGGCAAGGGCAGCGCTACCGCCTGACGGTGAAGTTGACAGATGCGGCAACGGGCGGGGCGGTGTGGGCCGACAGTTTTGACAACGATGGCAATCCGGCGGACTGGTTTGCCTTTGAAGACAGGGCGGTGAACCGGATTACGGCCGTTCTGGGCGACAGTTTTGGCGTGATTCCCCGGACGATGGCGGAAAAACCGGCAGCCAAAGCAACGGAGGATACGGCCGTGTACGACGCTATTCTCCGTTACTACCATTACATTACTGTCTACACAGAAGCCTCCCGCGCGGCTGCTTTTGCCGCCTTGCAGCAAGCGGCGCAGATTGCGCCGGATTACCCGTTTACGCTGGCGCTGCTGGCCGACATGCACTGTCTGGAATACGAAATTTTTGGCGCGGATGAAACCATTCTGGCAGAGATGGAGCGGCTGGCGCGGCAAGCGGTAACAATTGACCCCCAATGTCAGCACGGCCGTTTTGTCCACACCCTGACTTACTACTACAAAGGCCAAAAAGCGCTGTTCGTCCAGGAACTGGAACAGGCTGTGGCTCTGAATCCCAACAACGCCCTGATTCTTTTTTCGGCCGGCGGCTACCTGACTGTCGCAGGCGAATGGGAACGGGGAGCGGCCTGTCTGCAAAAAGCCAAACGATTAAATCCGCATTATCCAAGCTGGGTCCATTTATCCGCCTTTCTGCCGGCCTACCTTCAGGGGAATTATGAGAAAGCGCTGATGGAAGCAAAGCGGCTGAACGTGCCGGGCGTGTACATAGACCCGCTGGTTCGGGCGGCGGCAGCGGGGCAGTTGGGGAAGAAAGAGGAAGGGGATACGGCCGTGGCTCAACTCCTGGCCCTGAACCCTGATTTCCCCGCACAAGGGCGGGAATTGATGCGCCGCTTCTTCTTTTCTGAGAAAAACGTAACCGCGTTGGCAGAGGGTCTGGCGCAGGCAGGATTAAACATACGGTAAGCGAGTGTCTGGAAATTAGTAGAAATTAGTAATCTCGCCTGGCGATTAAAATCGCGGCTACGGTTGCAAAACCGGCCTTCGCCGGTTAGGTTCCAGTCGGCGGAGAGCTTGTCCTGAGCCGGCCGAAGGGCCGACTTTGCAGATGTTGCCGCAGTTTCCAACTGCCGCCGCCTATTACCGAAATAATTTTTGAAGGTTCATAAGCGAGTCTACTGAAAAAACTAACCGCAGAGGCGCGGAGGGCGCAAAGGCGCAAAGAATTTAGAGTCTCCCAGAGAAAAATCTCTGCGTTCTTGTATATTGAAAGAGTACATTAACAACAACGAATAGCGAAAAATACCAACTTGTGGCAAGCTATCTTCTGGAGGTCCGGAGC
>JAJRTP010000516.1 GCA_024278255.1 Chloroflexota bacterium
AAACGGTGCGCGAAAACGATTTGTCGTTGATGATTCCGTTGGAAGATTTACGCGACGGCTGGGACCTCAGCGGCGCAATCGGCCAGGAGGTTTATGGCGCGGGGATGGCCCCGACGATGGCGGCATTGGCGCTGGTGGAAATCGGGCCGGGAATGATCGTTTACAGCGGCTACCCGCTGGTGTCTGTTGAAGGCGAAATGGTGACGTTTGCGGGCACGGCCGGCAGCTATACGCCGGTCATCGTAGTCGGCGCAGACGCCATCCTGGATGCTGCTGGAAACCCGGTGGATGCGGAAATGTGTGGCACGGCCGTTTGCTTCATGGCAGAAGGGGGCGGCTCGTACCGGCTGCAACCATAGGGACCACCCATAAAAATAACGAGGAGAATCTGTTCAATGAAGTTAAAACGACACTCCCAAAACCCTATTTTACTGCCCGATCTAAGTTCGGATTGGGAATGTGTAAATGTTTTTAATCCAGCTGTGATCCATCACAATGGCTTGTTCCACATGCACTACCGTGCCCAGGGATTGGATTGGGTCAGCCGTATTGGCTATGCGGTCAGCGAAGATGGCGTTCATTGGAACCGGATGCACAAACCGGTATTTGCTCCAATTGACGGCACGGATTCACGGGGAATTGAAGACCCGCGCGTTTTGGAAATTGACGGCGTCTTTTACATGTGCTATACGGCTTACGGCCGTGAATTTACAGGCGAGGGCGACCCGACCCATACCAGAGGCGGCATCTTGCCCATGATTGCTCGCAGCCATAACCTGATTACCTGGGAGCGATTGGGGCCAATTGTACGCGGTGAAGACAACAAGGATCACGTATTATTTCCCCGGAAGATAAACGGCCGTTACGCCGCCCTGCACCGCCGCTGGCCTGACGTCTGGATCGCCTATTCCGATGACCTGCTTACCTGGCGCGAAGAGGATATGCTCCCTATTTACGGTCCGCGCTCGGATGACCCGGATGCCTGGGACAGCAAAAGCGTGGGCAGCAATGGCGTTCCCATTGAGACGGAACAGGGCTGGCTGCTGATCGATCACGGCTACAACGATGACCACGTTTACAAGTTTGGCATCTGTCTGGTTGACCTGAATGACCCGACGCAGATAATTGGCCGCCCCAACACAGCCATTTTTGCGCCGGAAGAATTGTGGGAACTGCGCGGCGACGTGCCCAACGTCGTTTTTTCCAGCGCCAATCCGGTGGTGGACGGCACAGTTTACGTTTACTACGGCGGCGGCGATCATGTGATCGGCCTAGCAACCTGCAAGCTTGACGATCTACTAAACTTTGCTTTGAAGGGATGAAATGATGGAAATCGTAAAACGATACGAAAATAATCCTATCCTCACCAAAGATGACGTACCTTACCCGGTAGCAACGGTGCATAATGCGGGAATGGTGAAGCATAACGGCCGTTACCTCATGTTATTCCGCTCGCACAAACTTAACGGCCGTTCCATTCTGGGCCTGGCCGAAAGCGACGACGGCTTTCATTTTCACGTCCGTCCAGAACCATTCATCCTGCCCGCCACCGAAGGCATTTTTGCCGAGTATGAGGAGTATGGCGTAGAAGACCCGCGCATTTGTGAGCTGGACGGCCGTTACCTCATCACCTACAGCGCATACTCCCGGCACGGCGTGCGTATTGGTCTGGCGCAGACGACAGATTTTGAGACGGTGGAGCGGATTTCGCTTATCACCCAGGCCGATTACCGCAATGTGGTCATTTTTCCGCGCAAGTTTAACGGCCGTTACGCCCGCCTGGACCGCCCCCATTCCGAAATTTCCCCCTGGGCCACCTGGATTTCCTACTCCCCCGACCTGATCCATTGGGGCGATTCCCGCTTGGTGATGAAGCCGGTGCAATACCATTGGGACGAGATGAAAATCGGGCCGGGAGCCACGCCGTTTGCCACCGAACAGGGCTGGTTACACATCTACCACGGCGTTTTTCCCACGATGGATGGCTGCGTCTACCGGCTGGGTGTGGCTCTGCACGATTTGGACAATCCAGCCAAAATCATCGGCGTCGGCGATGAGTGGATTTTGCAGCCGGAAGACCCCTGGGAAGTGACCGGCTACGTTCATAACGTGGTTTTCACCTGCGGCGCCATTCCTGAAGAGGATGGCACAGTCAAAATTTATTGGGGCGGCGCGGATTCGGTGATGTGCGTGGGTACAGCGCGGATTCAGGATTTAGTGGAACTCTGCCTGAACAGTGCCAGACCGCCTCTTTGAAGCAGGTGGGCAGGGAGCCGATTTCATCAATTTGGCAACATTCTCGCGCCGCACCTGTACTTATTCTATAGAAGGCCTAAAATCAGAATACGTCAGAAAATGTGCCACATTGGAGTATTAACTCAGCCATTTCGGCTTTCAACCCGAATTTCTTCTAGCAAAAACAGCTTATCGGGTTGAAGAGGCGGCGGTATTGAGCTTGTGTCAATGAAATACTCGCCAAAGTGCTTGATATGCTCGGTCATGTACGGACTAAAAGTAGCCACAACTTCAGGAGTAACAGCAAAGCCTTCCCGCGACATCTCATGAAGTACGTTTGTCATGTCCACAACATTGTGTAGCATGATGGCGTTGGCGATTAAATCCTTGTATTTGATACGCTTTTCATACTCAACAGGATCACGCGATTTGATGAGACTGTCCCCACCAAAGAATATCCATTGCGAGAAAAGATTGTAGGCTTCAATTTTGGTCGTCGCCGCCTGGATTTGTAC
>JAJRTP010000035.1 GCA_024278255.1 Chloroflexota bacterium
CAAATAAGGACTCAAATGTTGTAAAAGTGCTAGAATATCTATCATGAGCGGTTGTGTTTACGAATTTTCTCTTTAGTCGGTGAAAAAATCGTATCTTACACAATCGCTCTATTTACGCCATTTTTTGGCGAAGGTATTGTTGAGGTACGACACTTATTATCTGGTGGCGACGGAAAAGACAAAAAGGAAATCATTTATAACGCAGCAGACGCAGGGCGTTGAGAACGACGACGATGGTGCTGCCTTCGTGAACGACGACTGTGCCGCTGAGGGCGATGGATTGTGTCAGAGAAGCGGTAATCAACAAGGCAATAATGCCCAGCGAAAAGACCAGATTTTGTTTGATGATGCGGCGGCTGGCCCGGCTGAGTCCTACGGCAAAAGGTAGTTTGCTCAAGTCGTCGGCCATCAGGGCAATGTCGGCTGTTTCCAGGGCTACGGCCGTGCCTGCGCCGCCCATAGCAATGCCTACTGTGGCCGTGGCCAGCGCCGGGGCATCATTCACACCGTCGCCGGTCATGGCTACCGAACCGTAAGCCTCTTTCAATTTGTTGATGGTCAGCAGCTTGTCTTCCGGCAGGAGATCGGCCTCTACGTCGGTCACGCCGACTTGTTGGGCGATTTGTTGGGCTACTTTGGCGTTGTCGCCGGTGAGCATGATCAGCTTCTCAATACCCAAATCCAGCAATTTCTGTAAAGTTTCTCTGACGCCGGGGCGGGCGGTGTCGGCCAGGGCTAATATGCCCAGGAAACGGCTGTCGTGACTAACAGCCATAGTTGTTTTACCGGACTCTTCCAGTTGGGTGATGGTTTGTTCCACTTCTTCGTCCAGCGTGTACCAATCCGTCTCCCGGAACAATTTGATGGAGCCGATGAGAACCGGCTGCCCGTCAATCATGCTGATGACGCCGCGCCCGGCCACATTTTCCAGTGACCCGGCCTGGGGCAGTTCCAGGTTTTTCTGCTGCGCGGCTTCGACGACGGCCTGGGCCAGGGGGTGATTGGACTGCTGCTCGACGGCAGCGGCCGTTTGCAGCAATTCGTCGGCGCTGGCGCCGTTCATGGGGATGACGTCCGTGATTTGGAATTGGCCTTCCGTCAGCGTGCCCGTTTTGTCGAAGGCCATCACCTTGATCGCGCCCATATTTTCCAGGTGGACGCCCCCTTTGATGAGAACACCGTTGCGGGCTGCCTGGGCAATCCCGGCCAAAACGGCCGCCGGCGTGCCGATGGCCAGGGCGCAGGGAGAAGAGGCGACCAGCAGCAGCATCCCCATGTAAAAGCTGTTCTGAATGGTGGCCCAGCCCAGCAGCGGTGGCACAACGACGACCAGCGCCACAAAAATGAGGATACCTGGTACGAATTTGGCGGTGAATTTTTGGGTAAACTGCTGGGTGGGGCTTTGCTGGCTTTGCGCTTCGGCTACCATTTCCATCACCCGGTTCAAGGTGTTGTCTTTGGCCAGTTTGGTGATACGCACGTCCAGCGCCGCTTCCTGATTGATGGTGCCGGCAAATACTTCATCCCCTTCGCCTTTGGTGACGGGGACACTTTCGCCGGTAATGGGGCTTTGGTCAATGGCGCTGCTGCCTTTGACGATTTCGCCATCCACAGGTACCCGATCACCGGGGCGGACGATAACGACGTCGCCAATTGCCAGTGTTTCTACCGGTTCTTCCACAATCTCGTCGCCGCGGCGGACGCGGGCGGTTTTGGGCATCAGTTCGGCCAGGGCGTTAACGGCGTTACGGGCGCGATCCAGGGCGTAATGTTCCCCGGCGTGGCCCAGACTGAAGAGGAAGAGCAGGAAGGCGCCTTCGGCCCAGTCGCCCAACAGCGCCGCGCCTGTGGCGGCGGCTAACATCAGGACGTCCGTATCAAACTTGCCTTTGAACAGGCCGGGAATGGCGTGGGTAGCCACGTCGTACCCGCCGGTGATGTAGGAAAGGATGTAGAAGATGAGGGCGACGTTTTCGTTGAGGTTGAAGAAGGTTTCGCCTAACCAGCCGGTGAGGAAGAATGTCCCGGCCAGAGTGACCAGGATGTAGGTCCATTTTTCCTGAATGGCGTGGGGCAGGAAGGCGGGGGCGCTGCCGTGATCGTGTTCGTGTTCTTCTGCGGCAGCGGTGGGGGGTACGGCCGTTTCTGTGACCGGTTTGTAGCCCATTTGCCGCATTGTTTTTTCAATGGCGGCCCGATTCAGTTTTTCGGTGTCGTAGGCAACGAAGGCCAGGCCGGCGGCGTAGTTGACGCTGGCGTGAACCATGCCGGGCAGCCCTTGCAAGACCTGGGCCAGCACGTCGGCGGCATCGGTGGAGGCGGCGCCGCCAAAGGGGATGCGCTCGTGGCGGTACCGTTCGGTGAAGTCGCTGCCCGCTTCCTGGGCAATGCGCTGCACGGCCGTTAACGATATCAGATTGGGGTCATAATGAATGCACAGTTGGGGCGGCTGTCCGCTTTTGACGTGGGCGCGGAAGATGCCTTTTTGGGCCAGTAAAGTTTTTTCCAGTGTTTCCAGACAACTGTCTGCCTCATCTTCAATGTCGGGCAGCAGCAGAGGGATATCGAGTTTGATTGTTTTTTCAGTCATGGTGTCCTTTGTAATTGGTAAACGGGTATCGGTTATCGGTGAACGGTATTCGGTGAACGGTAATCGGTGAACGGTAGTTGCTTTACTGATTACTGTTTACCGGCCACTGATTACCGTTTAGGGGGTGGTGACAAAGGGGCGGGGGAGAAGGATACAGCCGTATACTGCAAGGTGATAAGGCTGAAAGTGAAGGCGGCGAGGAGGGTCACGGCCGTTAACGGAGGCACGTCGTAGCCGGCGTGTAACGTTTCGGATGGGGTGGGAATGGATTGGCTGGCAGGCGCGTCATTGCACAGGGTCGTATTGTTTGGACCGGTGGTCAGGCAGACGGCGTCGGTGACGTAATGGCTTAAGAGGCTGACGGCCGTTACTGCCAGGATTAAGATGACTAACAAACGGTGAAAACGGGTGTGATTCATTCGGATTCAGTAAAAAATTCGCGCAGCAAGTCGGTGTACATTTCCGGCTCATTCAGATAAGAAAAGTGGCCGACGTTGTGCAGGGTCTGGACGACGGCCGTCGGGTACGTTTCCTTTAACATTTCCCGCAATGTTTCTTCTACCAGCGGGTCGTTGTCCGCCTCAATTATCATCACGGGGATGCCGGATTGTTCCGGGTTGGGCGGGGTGAAGGGATCAATGACGGACTGGAAGCGGGCGAGGAATTGGCTCTTGCTCATACGGCCGTTAGCCTGTTCCAGCATATAGGCCCGCACCAGTTCTGAATGGCCCGCCGCCGGATAGATATTTTCCTCGGTGCTTTTTTTCAGGACGCTCATCACAGCCCATTCCGGCAGGAAGGGCAGGAGCGAGCCGATGGTTTTGTTCTTCTCGGCGATGATGTCGTTGGGCGGGAAAGTGTTGGCAAAGACCGCCCGTTTGACCCGCTCCGGGTAGTTGGCGACCAGATATTGGGCCAGGTAGCCGCCCAACGAACTGCCCACCACGTTGACCTCGTCCACCTGCTCTGCATCCAGAATGGCGATAACGCCGTCGGCCATCGCTTCCAGCCCGGCGGCGGGCGGGTAGGTGAGGGCGATTACCTGGTAATCGGGCGCCAGGGCGTTGATTTGCTGCCACCAGATGTCAGACGCGCCAGTCATGCCGTGCAAAAAGAGGATTGTTTCCGGGCCATCGCCCACGACGACGTATTCCCAGAGACGGCCGTTGACGTCCAGTTGTTTGACGGGGGTTTCCTGGCGGAAGGTTTGCAGGGATTTTACTGTTTCTTCGTCTACCCGGCTGAAAAGCTCGTCAAAGGATGCCTGTGGGCGGGGGAAGAAGTAAATGACCAGAATGATCAGAACCAGGATTGCCAGAATGATGAGCAATGCTTTTTTCATGTTGTTTATCCGTGCCGGACATGTTCCAGACCGCGATCCAGCAGATCGCGGACGTGTTCATCATCGAGACAGTAGAAGACGTGACGGCCGTCTTTGCGGGCGCGCACCAGCCGCATTTGCCGCAGGTGGCGCATGTGGTGGGAAACGGCCGAATGGCTGATGCCCACAATCTCCGCCAGATCGCCCACGTTCATTTCACCCTGCATCAGGGCGGATAAAATCTGCACCCGGCTGGGGTCGCTGAGGGCGCTGAATAGTTCGGCAACCAGGGCAGCCTCTTGTTCATTAACGTTGGTCATCTGTCGTGTCTCGTCCATTAAATGATTTAATATGTGAATGATTGCTCATATATTAACGATATTGTAGCTGTCGTTCCCACCTGTGTCAAGGTCAAATTCAGATTTCTGAAAGTGCCTCTTGACAACGTATCGAATGTATGCTATTGTTTTGTTCTAATAAATCTATAGATTTCGATATAACGATATATTTGTCATTGAATGGAGGTGACATAGAATGGATGCAGAGAAAATTTTAGAAGGATTAAGTCAGGAAGAACGGTTGAAATTACTGGAACAGTTGATTCAGGGCGCTGAACAGGCTCAGGAAGAAGAACTCAGCTTGGAAGACCGGGTGGAACGCTTGGAATCTTTGGTGGGTGCGGGTCTGCAGCGTCACCGTCAACACCGGGGCGGTCACGGCCGTCACCGGCATCACCACCATCGCCATCAGCACATGGGTATGGGTGGCTGCGCCTGCGGTTGTGGTTAGTTTTTAGTATCCAGAAGTTCAACTTCTCTGAGAAGTTGAACTTCTAATCAGGCAGGGTCGTATGGATGACGTATCGGCAACGTTGCTCAATAGATTGGTAGACAAGACGTTTGAGGCTATGAACCAGGAGGAGCGGCTGGCTTTTATCGAAAAGTTGTTCCTGGAACTGCCGGTAACGGCGCAGCAGGCGTTTCTCCTCCAGTTGGCCCGTCAGAATAAAGAAACGGAAGAGGGGGGATACGGCCGTGCCTCCAGATCATCCGGCCGGCGCGGCCCCGGCGGCCCCATGCGTCACATGATGGCTCAGGGGCCGCCTGGTTTTGGTCCCTGGCAAATGTGCTGCCGGGCGATGAACGACCTGGTAGAACTGCCGCACGCTGATCCCGCGGAAACGGCCGACATTGCCCGTGTCTTCAACGCCATGGCCGACGAGACGCGCCTCAAGATCGTTAAGCTGTTATCAGAACGGGAATATGGGGTGGATGAACTGGTGCGGGAACTGGGTATTGCCCAGTCCACAACTTCCCACCATTTACGGATATTAAAGGAAGCCGGGATTGTCAGGGGAGAAAAGCGGGGCCGCAGTGTTTTCTACTCACTCATTCCGGCCACGCAAGAGTAAAATAAAGGGGAGATGGTCCATTTGTAGGGCGATTTTGTAAATCGTCC
>JAJRTP010000036.1 GCA_024278255.1 Chloroflexota bacterium
GCCGTTGCCGCGAATTTATTCATCATTTTCAATTCAGATTTGGAATTGCTGATTCGGCAAAATCTCACTTGTCAGAGCAGGATTTGCGTGTTATCATTCCCGTTCTGTGGCCCGCCCGGCGGGCTATCTTTATGCTTTATGCCATCACTATGGCCTGATACAAAACATTACCCGGCAACGGTTATCATTTGGAGAACAATCTGATGTCTGACTTACTTTTGAAAACATTTGACAATGAGGAAAATGAGGCCATCCCTGAACTAAACGTGGGGGATGATGTTTCCGTGCATGTACGCATTAACGTAGGCCAGCGGAATGAGCGTACCCAGTTGGTGCGCGGTACCATCATCCGCTTGCGCAACAGCGGTAACAATCGCAACTTTACAGTGCGCCGCATCGCCACCAACGGCATCGGCGTGGAGCGCACTTTCCTCCTCAATTCACCCCGCATCGAAAAGATTGACGTACAGCGCCATGCATACGTGCGGCAGGCCAACCTGTACTTCCTGCGTGACCGTACCGGCAAATCAGCCCGGCTGCGCGAACGCCGCGTCTATTAAATCTTCTTTTTTACATGATTTCTCTGGGTGAAAGCGATTCTGCTTTCACCCTTTTTGTTATCAGGAGAAATGCTGCCCATGTCTGCGCTAAAACCTTTGATCGGCTGCACCACTTATTGGAAAGAAATTCCTGAGAACCCGCCTCTGGAAATTGTTGGCCTGACGACTTCTTACGTTGAAGCAGTGAAAGCCGCCGGAGGTATTCCCGTCCTCATCCCCCCTACATTGTCTGATGAGGATTTGCTGGCCCTGTTTGCCCGGATAGACGGGCTGATTTTACCCGGCGGCGGGGATGTAGACCCCAAGCTTTACCAGGAAAACGGCGTCGGCTTGTCAAGACGAATTGACGCTAACCGGGACCGTACGGAAATGCTGCTGACGCGCACGGCCGTAGCCCAAAACAAACCCCTTCTGGCCATCTGCCGCGGCATTCAGGTGATGAATGTAGCTCTGGGCGGCACCTTGTGGGAAGACCTGGACACGCAGCGTTTTGACGGGCTGCACCATGATTTTCACGGCGTACATCCCCGCACCTATCTGGCCCATCCCGTCCAGATAGACCCTAACTCCCATCTGGCCCAAAGCATGGGCACAATCCACCCTGATGTCAACAGCCTGCACCACCAGGGTGTGCGCGATGTGGCCCCGGAAGTTGTCACTACGGCTACCGCCCCGGACGGGCTGGTAGAAGCCATCGAAGTGCCCGGCCACCCCTTCGCCATTGGCGTTCAGTGGCATCCGGAGATGTTGGTTTTCAATGACCCGCACATGCTGGCATTGTTTGAGGGCTTGGTGGCAGCCAGTAAGCGATTGGCGGTGAATGGGAATCAGTAATTGAGTAACTGGTAATTGGGTAATTTGACAGCAGACCAAATCAATCTTCAATCCTTCGGCTCGGCTCAGGTCAAGTCACCAATCGGTATTTTTGATTCTGGCGTGGGGGGATTGTCTGTATTACGGGAAATACGGGCACTATTGCCGGCCGAAAACCTGATTTACGTGGCCGATCAAGCGCACGTGCCGTATGGGGCGCGCTCTACAAAAGAAATCCGCACCTTTAGCCAAACCATCACTCAATTTTTGTTGGCGCAGCAAGCCAAACTGATTGTCGTGGCCTGCAACACAGCCTCCGCAGCCGCCCTCTCCTGGTTGCGGGAGACGTTTCCGCAGACGTTGTTTGTGGGGATGGAACCGGCTATCAAACCGGCGGCCGCCCATACGCAAAATGGCCGTGTCGGTGTCCTGGCTACAACCGCAACCATCGAAAGTGAACGATACGCTGCTCTGCGCGGCCGTTTTGCCCGTGACGTAACCGTTTATGAAGACCCCTGTATTGGTCTGGTAGATTTGATCGAATCCGGGGAACTGGCATCACCCCGGCTGGAAACCGCCCTGCGCGGCTATCTCGATCCCCTGTTGGCGGCCGGGGTGGATACCATCGTCCTGGGTTGCACCCATTACCCGTTTGTTTTGCCCGTGATTGAACGCATTGCGGGTACGGCCGTTACCGTCATAGACCCCGCCCCCGCCATCGCCCGCCAAACCCAACGCATCCTGCAAACCCACAACCTCCTCGCCCCCGCGAACCAATCCGGCAGCCTCCAACTCCTCACCACCGGCCCCGCCGCTCCCCTCACTGCCTTCGCCCAACGCACCCTGGCCATCACCGGCACGGCAGAGAAAGTGGTCATCAGTAATCGGTAATTGGTAATCAGTCTTCCCATCCCCCCATCCTCTTACCCCTCACCCCTTTACCTTGTCACCTTGTCACCCCTGCCTATAATTGAAACATGAGACGACACAATTCCGCCCGCTGGCAGGCCATGACCGGGCGATTAGGGCGCGAAATGACTATCTGGCTGGCGACGGTACGGCGTGACGGCCGTCCCCATCTCACGCCCCTCTGGTTCATTTGGCTGGACGGTAAAATCTATGTCAGCAGTACCCCGCGCAGCCAGAAATTTATCAACCTCATCCACAACCAGATGGTTGCCCTCTCCCTGCCCGATACCGAAAACGTCCTCCTTATCGAAGGTGAAGCTCACATTGCCCACCGGGAAACAGTAGACATATTGGCCGATTATTTCTATGATAAATACGAGTGGGACTTCCGCTACGACGAAAGCGATACCTGGCGGCTCATCGAAATTACGCCCCACAAAATTCTGGCCTGGGGTGATGGCTACGATCAGGCCGAAGGCACCCGCATCTGGCCGCCAGATAATTGAATGTGGGCATCTTCTAATATGAATCCAATCATTTTCAAGTACAATACCCACTTGGAAATTATCACTAAAATCTGAAACCAAAATTTACCACGGATACACACGAATAAAATGGATCAACACAGATAAAAAATCCGTGGTTCCAAAAGGGAATCTTATGCGATTTGATCGATTTACCGAAAGAGCACAAAATGCAGCGGCCGTCGCTTACGAACTGGTGCAGCAGTACGGCCATTCACAAGTAGACACCGAACACCTCTTCCTGGCGCTTTTACAGCAGGACGATGGCGCCGTGCCCCAAATATTGGCCCATCTAAAAGTAGACAGCGCCGGGATGCAGCAGCGGTTGGATGAAGAACTGCGCCGCACTCCCAAAGTCTCCGTATATGGCGGTGGCGTGGGGCAAATTTTCTATACACCGCGTATCCGCACCGTCCTGGAACTGGCCCAGGGCGAGGCCAACCGGCTGAAGGATGAGTTCATCTCCACCGAACATATCTTCCTGTCCATCCTCAGTGAGCGCAACACACCCTCAGCCCGCATCCTGCAGGAATTCAGCGTAACGCGGGAACGTACCGTAGCCGCCATTAAGGACCTGCGCGGTGGTTCGCGGGTGACGGATCGACAGGCAGAAAGCCGTTATCGCACCCTGGATAAATACAGCCGTGACCTGACACAAATGAGCCGCGAAGGCAAGCTGGACCCGGTTATCGGCCGGGACGACGAAATCCTGCGCGTCATTCAGGTGTTAAGCCGCCGCACCAAGAATAATCCCGTTCTCATCGGCGAAGCTGGGGTAGGCAAGACGGCCATCGTCGAGGGCTTGGCCCAGAAAATCATTGCCAGTGACGTGCCGGAAAATTTGCTGAACAAGCGCGTTGTCTCCCTGGATTTGGGGGCGATGATTGCCGGCAGCCGTTTCCGCGGTGAGTTTGAAGAGCGGTTGAAGGCGGCCATGCAGGAAATCCAGAAAGCCCAGGGGGAAATCATCCTCTTCATTGACGAACTGCACACCGTCGTTGGCGCCGGGTCGGCGCAGGGGGCGATGGACGCCAGCAATATGCTCAAGCCGGCGTTGGCACGGGGCGAATTGCAATGTGTGGGGGCCACGACGCTGGACGAATACCGCCAGTACATCGAACGGGACAGCGCCCTGGAGCGGCGGTTTGCCCCCGTGTTTGTGGATGAGCCGTCAGTGGAAGAGACGATTGAAATGCTTTACGGTTTGCGCGGCCAATATGAAACCCATCACAAAGTTACCTATTCGGACGAGGCGTTGATCGCGGCGGTGAAGCTCTCTAACCGGTATGTGACGGATCGCCATTTGCCGGACAAGGCGATTGACTTGATGGATGAGGCGGCGGCCAAACTGCGCGTCGCCCTGTACACGCTGCCGCCGGAGTTGAAGGAGATGAAGACCCGGCTGAACGAATTGGCCGAGGAGGAGGAAGAAGCGCACACTGTCCGGGATTATGAGCGGGCGGCTGTGGTGCGGGCGGAACGGTTGCGCGTTGAGCAGGCGTTTGCCCAGGCCCGTGAAACCTGGAAAGCGGAACATGAGCTGGACGAACTGGTCACGGAAGAAGATATTGCTGAAGTGGTAGCGTCCTGGACGGGTATCCCGGTGACGCAGATGATGGAAACGGAAGCGGAGAAACTTTTGCAAATGGAAGAACGTTTGCACGAGCGGATTGTGGGCCAGGATAAGGCGATTGTAGCTCTGGCCGACGCTATCCGCCGCAGCCGCTCCGGCTTGAGCGACCCGCGACGGCCGATTGGCTCTTTCATCTTTTTGGGCAGTTCCGGCGTGGGCAAGACGGAATTGGCCAAGGCGCTGGCCGAGTTCCTCTTTGACGACGAGGATGCGCTGATCCGGGTGGATATGAGCGAGTACCGGGAACAGCATACGGTTAGCCGTCTCTTTGGCGCACCTCCCGGATACATTGGCTATGAACAGGGCGGCCAATTGACAGAACAGGTACGGCGACGGCCGTATTCCGTGGTCCTGTTTGATGAAATCGAGAAAGCGCACCCGGACGTATGGAATTCGCTGCTGCAACTGCTGGATGACGGCCGTCTCACTGACGGGCAGGGGCGGGTGGTCAACTTCCGCAATACCGTCATCGTGATGACCAGCAACGTGGGTACCTCTTTTGTCAAATCATCCGGCGCCTTAGGCTTTTCCGGGATGCGTGGTGAAGACGAAGATACTGATCACAAACGAATTGAAGATGAATTAAAGAATACCTTCCGGCCGGAGTTTATCAACCGGATTGATGAGATCATCATCTTTGAGCCGCTGGACGAAGAACATGTGGTGGAAATTGTCCAGTTGCAGATGAAAGAAGTGCAGGAGCGGCTGTCGGAGCATGGCGGCCTGACCATTGTGCTGACGGAAGAGGCGCAGCGCTGGCTGGCTTTGCACGGCTATGACAAGGACTTTGGGGCACGGCCGTTGCGCCGCGCTTTGCAACGTTTTGTAGAAAGCCCCCTGTCTGTCAAACTGCTCAAAGGCGAATTTGCCGCCGGGGACGTGATTAACATTGACGTGACCGACGACGAACTCTTCTTCACCCGCCTGGAAAGTGTGCCGGACGAACTGAAAACGCAGCAGGTCAGCGAGACGCTGGATACATAAAGCGTAAATTTTTCACCGCAGCGGTTAATTTTATGACAAAATAAGCCTCTCCTCACCGGGGAGGCTTTTGTTTTGCCCCCAAATATTACAGAAAACCGACAAAATACCTACACAATTGTCGTTTAGTCGTCGTTTGCTTGACCAATTGTCGTTAAGTCGTAAAATGGTCATTAAAGGGAACACGGGGTGGGAACCGGTGAAAGTAGGGCATCGGCCCGATTAGTGAAAAGGAGTGTGCGCTATGATCGTTGATTTATCCACCCTGGTAATTTTGGCTCTGATATTCTTCATCATCGGCATGATGGCCGGTATATCGCTGGCAAGACCGCGCGGCGGAATGCGGTAAACGGCACATAACAACAAAAACGGCCGTCTGCTGGCAGCTATTTCAGTTGTCAGCGGGCGGTTATTGACACTCCAGTTTAGGGGAGTAAGCGTCGTCCATGGATGATGCGCCAGTTTTGGGGAGGTCCCGTCTCAACCTTGAGGCGGGATTTTTTTATGCTTGATGACGGCACGGGCCACATCCCGGACGGTTTGCCGGTTGGCGCGGGCGGTTTGCTGCAAGGCGCGGTATGCCTGCTCCTCCGTCAGGCCATCAGCCATGAGGATACCTTTGGCCCGGTCAATCAGTTTGCGTGTCTCCAGCGTTTCTGCCAGTTGGCTGGCACGTTCGCTTAGCTGGAGGGCGTCGGCGAATCGCTTGCGGGCAATGGCAATGGCGGCCGTTAGCTCTTCCGGCTTGATCGGCTTGATCAGGTAGCCCTGGATGGGTAAATCGGTGGCTTTTTCGATGAGGTCTTGCTCGCTGAAGGCGGTGAGGAGCAGGATGGGCATGGGCTGAGTGCGGGCCAGGGTTTTGGCGACGGTCAGGCCGTCGGTGTAGGGCATCTTTATATCGAGGATTGCCATCTCCGGCCGGTGGATGCGGGCCATGTTGAGGGCTTCACGGCCGTTGACTGCCGTCACCACCTCATGCCCCATCTCGTTCAACATGGCCTTCAAGCCCATGCGGATGATGGATTCGTCATCAGCAATCAGGATTTTCATAGAAATTTATGTCAACTTTTCTCTTGATTTAGCCCGTAGTTTTTCGGCGGCAGCCAGGACGTCGAGGGGGTCGGTGAATGTCTTGAGGCGGCTGGGCACGGCCGTCGCAGACAAGGTTATCAGGGCCGCGCGTTTGCCGTTGGGCAGGGTGACGAATTTGTGGGCCAGCACGTCGGGCGGATACCAGGTTTGGCGCTCGGCGCGGAAACGGCGGCGCAGGGCCAGGGAGATTTGTTCATGATACGGCCGTTTTGCCAGCAAAATAAACGCCTGTGGGCCAATCACCCCCACAAAATCGTCAAAATCGCCCAACTCGTCCACCAAATCCAGCAGCCCGTTGCCCATAGACCGTCGCAC
>JAJRTP010000517.1 GCA_024278255.1 Chloroflexota bacterium
CATTACGAGCGGGTTTGTTGAGGGAATGAACAGCAAAATTCGAGTTTTGAAACGGATTGCATTTGGCATTCCCAACTACAACCATTTTCGCCTGCGAATTATTGGCTTTTGCGGTTAAACCCCACAAAAGCTCAGAGAACCCAAAACTATTAGCCTCACGACCGTATCTCTCCATCTCCTCCTGTAACCTCCACAGGAACCCCGCTAAAAGCAGCATTCCCCGTCAGATCATCCACCCGCTGGTCATCCGCCAGGTCGTTGAGGGATGCGCCGGGGTGGGCCTGAGCAGTGCGCATCTGAATGCCGGGGCGGTTGTGCCCCCAGCCGTGCGGGATGCTGACCACGCCGGGCATAATGCCTTCCGTCACTTCCAGCGGCAGCTCAACTTCGCCGACGCGGGAGCAGACTTTGACCGTTTGGCCGGATGTCAGACCACGGGCAGCGGCATCTGACGGGTGCATGAGGAGGGTGCAGCGATTTTTCCCCTTCACCAGACGGGGGCTGTTGTGCATCCAGGAGTTGTTGCTGCGTAACTGGCGGCGGCCGATGAGGGAGAGGGGGTAACGGCCGTTCTGCCCTTCCTCGGCTTCCCCATCCTCCGCCAACAATTCCGCCTTCACCCGCGCCACATCCGCTGCCAGCGTCTCCGGAACCAGAACAACGCGGCGGGACGGCGTGCAAAGCCGCTCCTGCAAAATCGGTTGCAGCGGCCCCAAATCCAGGCCGTGGGGTCCATTTTTTAGCAGGCGCAGCTTCATTCCCTCGCCGTTCAACTTGCCTCGATTGCTTCCATTGGCCCCATACGGCCCAAAACGCAGAGCCAAATCCAGAATTTGGTCCGGGCGCAGCCGCCGCTGAAAATCCATTTTGCCCAGCATGGTGGAGCGGTCGGCCTCGTACCGGTTTTCCAGCCGGTTGCGCAGTTCCTGCAAAATTTCCCAATCGTGCCGCGCTCCTTCTGCCGGCGGAAAGAGCGCCGGGGCGTATTTGGCCGTATTGCGCACGGCCAGGGCGTGGAAGACCAAGTCATAATGTTCCGTTTCCAGGCCGGTGGTGGTGGGCAGGATGATGTGGGCGTGGCGGGTGGTTTCGTTGCGGTAGATGTCCAGGGAGACCATAAATTCCAGTCCGGCGAGCGCTTTGTCCAGTTGACGGCCGTTAGGCGCAGACAGTACCGGATTCCCCGCCACCGTCACCATTCCCCGAATCTGCCCGTCGCCCGGTGTCAAAATCTCCTCGGCCAGAGCGGAGACGGGGAATTCGCCGCCAAAAGCGGGCAGGCCGCGCACCCGCGTCTGCCGGTGGCCGAAGCGGCCGGTTGACCCCATCATCGCCGTCAGTCCCACAATGTCGAAGGCAGGCAAAGTGAACATGGCTCCGCCCTCTCTGTCCAGATTGCCGGTGAGGATGTTGAGAACGTTGATCAGCCATTGGCAGATGCCGCCGAAGGGTTGGGTGGAGAGACCCATACGGCCGTAAACCACCCCACTTTCCACCCCGGCCAACTGCCGCGCCAACTGCCGGATCGTCTCCGCCGGGATGCCCAGCCGGGAGGCCACCTGTTCCGGGGCAAAATCAGCAGCAATCACCGCTATCTCGTCAAAACCGTCTGTGAAATCCGCCAGCCGCCCCGGATTGAGCAAATCTTCACCGTAGAGGGTGTGGATGAGGGCCAGGAGGAGCAGGGCGTCCATGCCCGGTTTGATGAAGATGTGCTGGTCGGCGAGGACGGCCGTTTCCGTACGACGCGGATCAACCACCACCAACTTGCCGCCCCGCGCCTGGAGTTTTTTCAAGCGGCGTTCAATCCCCGGCGCGGTCATCAGGCTGCCGTTGGAGGCCAGGGGATTGGCTCCCAGCATCAGCATAAATTGGGTGCGGTCTACGTCAGGGATAGGCAAGAGCAGTTGGTGGCCGAACATGAGCAGGGCGGCCACGTGGTGGGGCAGTTGATCAATGGAGGTGGCGGAAAAGCGGTTGCGGGTGCGCAGGCTGCGGATGAAGGGGGCGTTGTACAACATCAACCCCAAATTGTGGACGTTGGGATTGCCCAGATAGATGCCCATGCTGTTACGGCCGTATTTCTCCTGCACCCGGCGAATCCCCTCTATCACTGCGGAAAATGCTTCATCCCAACTGATCTCTTCCCAGCCAATTGAGATGCGGCGCAACGGCCGTTTCAAGCGATCCGGGTCTGTGTAGACATCTGCCAGGGCAGTGGCTTTGGGGCAAATGTGTCCCTGACTAAAGGGGTCGGCTTTGTCGCCGCGAATGGAGAGAACGGTATCCCCCTCTACCTGAATTTCCAGGCCGCACATAGCCTCACACAAATTACAGGCGCGGTAATGGGTTTGCGTATTATTCATGGGACACCTTCCTCGTTAGCAAATATCGGGCAAATAACAGGTTACAGGGTATTATAGGGTGAGAATATTATTGGGCAATCTCCAATCCCGCAAAGGATATACAATGGCCACAGCCGAACCCGCTAATTTTTACGAAAAAGTCGCCTTCAAATTTTGGCCCGAACTGGCTGAGAGTACGCCGGAAACAAAAACGATGGGCGTTATGACCTTCATCCCCATCATCTTTTTATGGCCGTTTGCTCTGGGCGCACTCATATGGCTAATCGCTGCTTCCGATTGGCAGCTCGCCAGAAATAATTGGAGCATATTTGCTTTTCTGCTCATCATCCAGACGTTACTCCAATTGTCTCAATTCACTGTCAACTTCAAGCTAAGCCAGTCTGAAAATGTTCCCCTCACCGGTTCTTTATCCAATATTGTGGAATGGGCGGCGATCCTGATATTTGGCCCAACAGTTTTGTGGGTGACTGTGCTGACCAGTCTCATCAAAGCCGTTTACCGGGGCTGGCAGTTAAGCCGCTACAAAAACACACCCACCTGGTTATTTTCCTCTGAAATCATTCAGGAATGGGGGGTCGGTGTTTTCTCCGGCTTGGCGGCTGTAACGGTCTATACTGCTTTTGGCGGCCAAATTCCCTTCACGACCATTACGATCAGCGACTCACATGCTATGCTGTTTGCCGTTCTTACTTATGTGCTGCTGCCCATCCTCTTACTGACGCCGGCTATTATTGCCCTGAATCAATACGGCCGTACCGCCAACACGCCCAACAGTCTGGCCCGATTTGCCCTCAGCCTGGCCGGGCTGTCATTTCTAACCATCCCCTTTGCCCTCATCCTGGCCGTGGCCGCTGACCGGGGCGGCCAATCCCTCTTTATCTTCTTGCTGGCAGCCATCTTGGTTGTTAATTGGTTAGCCTACTATCTGAGCCGTTCCACCAATAAAAATCAGCGTCTCTCTCAGGAATTGGCCGCTCTGGAAGCATTGAGCGAGGAAATCATCCAGGCCCCGGCCGACGCGCACAATCTGGAAGCCATTTTAACCAGAAACCTGCCCCGGATTTTCCCGTTGACCCGGTATGAAGTGCGGGTATTTGCCCCGCCGGAAGAAAACCTGTGGCGGGCTTTCCGCATCGTTTATCCACCCAATTTGCCGGGAGCGACGGAGGCGGACTGGCAGGCATTGGCGGCCGCGACGGAAACGACGTTGATTCGCCCTAACGTTACGCTGCCGGGCGACAAGGCAGTTTTTGGCGACGCGGTGATGGTGAATATTTTTGCGCCGATTGATGATGACAAGGGGGATGACACGGCCGTCATCCTCGGCGGCATCTATCTTTTACGGCACAACATGAACGGCCGTACCCAGGACAGCCTGCCCGTCCTGCAAGGGCTGGCTTCGCAGATCGGTTCTGCCCTCTACCGGGCGCAGGCGCATTGGGAATCTATGGCCCGGCTAAAAATGGCCCAGGAACTGGCATTTGCCGGGCACATCCAGGCCAGCTTCCTGCCCAAACAGCAGCCGGAAATAGCGGGCTGGGATATTCAGGCGGCGATTGTGCCGGCGCGGCAAACGTCAGGGGATTTTTATGATTTTATGGAGATGGATGACGGCCGTATTGGACTGCTGGTAGCGGACGTGGCCGACAAAGGCACCGGGGCTGCTCTCTACATGGCCCTCAGCCGCACCCTTATCCGCACCTTTGCTCTGCAACATCCCGACCAACCGGAACTGGCCCTGCAACTGGCTAATGAGCGCATCTTGGCCGACACGCAATCCGATCAGTTTGTTACTGTTTTTTACGGCGTTTTGAATCCGGCGGACGGCCGTTTCGTCTACTGCAACGCCGGGCACAATCCCGCCTTCGTCACTGGCAGCCAGACCCGCGCCCTGACCCATACCGGCACGCCTCTGGGCATGTTCCCCGGCCTGACCTGGCGGCAGCGCAGCATTACCCTGGCCCCCGGCAACACGCTCATCCTCTACTCCGACGGCATTCCCGAAGCGCAAAACGCCGCCCACGATGAATTTGGCGATGACCGGCTGCTTCTTCTGGCTAACGAGTATGCCGGAAAACCGGCTGTGGAACTGGAGGAAGCTATAAAGACGGCCGTCACCCAATTCGTCGGCGACGCACCGCAATTTGACGACATTACGCTAATGGTGATTGTACGAGAAAATCAGTAGGTCAATTTTGCAAAATTGACCTACTCCCACGCCGACGCAGCATCTAACGCCGCTTTTTCTTCCGGCGTCAGGCTGATTTCTGCGCCGCGGAGGGTATCTTGCAGTTGGGCCGTGCTGTTGGCCCCGATGATGGCTGAAGTAACCGTAGGGTTTGCCAAAATCCAGGCAATAGCCGTTTGCGCCACCGTTGCTTTATGGGCTGCCGCCACCTCATCCAGGGCGTCAATCACGGCAAAACCCCGCTCATTCATGTACCGCTGCTTCACCCCATCTGCCCGCGCCGAATCAGGCAGCGCCCCGTCCCGCCGGTACTTCCCCGTAAGGAAACCACCGGCCAGCGGACTGTAAGGAATCACGCCGATCCCCTCTTCCCGGCAAAGCGGCATCAGTTCCCGCTCAAATTCGGCTCGGTGAACCAGATTGTAATGGGGCTGCAAGCTGTCAAAACGCACCAGATTACGCACGTCGCTAATCCAGAGGGATTTGGTCAGCAGCCAGGCCGGATAATTGGAGCAGCCCACATAGCGCACCTTGCCCGCCCGCACCAGATCGTCCAATGCCTTAAGTGTCTCATCCAGAGGGGTTTCCTCATCAGGCCAGTGCATCTGGTACAGGTCAATGGTGTCCGTTTTCAGGCGGGTCAGACTGGCTTCCACGGCATCCATTATGTGAGCGCGGGATAAGCCCTGGTCATTCGGGCCATCCCCCATCTTGCCCCGCACCTTGGTGGCAATCACCACCTGATCGCGCCGCACGCTGCTGGAATTGAGCCAGTCGCCAATGATGCGCTCACTGACGCCGCCATCGTTATTTTCTGCCCAAAAGGAGTAGACGTCGGCCGTATCAATAAAATTGCAGCCCAGTTCTACGGCTTCATTCATAATGGCGTGGGCTGTTTTTGGTACGGCCGTCCAGCCAAACTGCATCGTTCCCAGACAAATTGTGGAAACTTTCAGACCGGTACGGCCTAACTTGCGATATTCCATCCTATTCCTCCGAATGTGTAGGGCGATTTTGCAAATCGCCGCCCGATTTGCAAAATCGGGCTACAAAGTTACGGTGATTGTTCTGTGTTTGATTCAGTCTGCCCTGTGCCATCGGCGGCTGGCGTTGCTTCTTCAGCAGCAGACTCAGCTTCTTCGGCCGCCAGGCGGGCATTGCGGGCTTCTACCTCGCGTTGTATACGCACCTCAGCATCTTCCATATAAGGGTTTTCAAAGTTGAAGTAATTGTAAGTAAGCCGGGATAGTTCCCACAAAATGGGAAAGCTAAATTCCGAGACAATGAAGCCGTCGGGTTGATGCAAATAAATCACAATCACGTAATCGCCGCCAGGAGATAAAACGATTCCGGCATCACCATGGGTCAAGTTGTCGCCCCAGCCGTGTTTGTGTGAGACGGGCACATCTTCCGGCACGCCAATCCGTATCAGGTTGCCTTCCGTATTTTGCTCCATCAAGTCAATGATTGCCTGGCATTCTTCCGGGGTAATTGCGCCGGGAGAGACGGCCAAGAGCGCGCCGCCGCCTTGCGAGCAATAGTAGATCAGGGAAAGGAGGGTGCCGATGTCTTCGGCCGTTGTTTGTCGGGCGGTGTCGGCTACAAAGGGGGAATCAGGTCGGGAGTTAGCGGGAGTGGTGTAGGTGCTGGGCCGGGTGGACACTTCGACGGCGTCGTAAGGAA
>JAJRTP010000518.1 GCA_024278255.1 Chloroflexota bacterium
CCCCGCCAGTTTCTCCTGAATCTTTTGCACGACAATATCCAGGTGTTCCGGTTTCTCAACGAAGTTTAGATTCTGCCTGGGGATAACCAGGACGGGGCATAAATCAAAGTTGTCTAGCCACTCGTCATAGAAAGTATCCAGGAGGGAGAGGTAATCGGCCGTAATACTGCTTTCCATTTCCCGGCCGCGCGCCCGAATGCGATCCATCAGGACGGGTACAGGACATTTCAGGTAGAGCAGCAGATCGGGGCGGGGCAGGTAGTTGACCAGCAGATCGAAGGTGCGGCGGTATGAGAGGTAGTCCCGCTCCGGCACGACACCCATGTGGTGCAGGGCGCGGGCAAAAATGTGGGCGTCTTCATAAATACTGCGGTCGGAAATAGCAGATTCGGGGGCATTGCAGAGGGCCAGATGCTGTTCGGCGCGGTGGCCCAGGAAGAAAATTTGCAGGTGCAGCGCCCATTTAGCCATATCTGCGTAAAAATCGGCCAGGTAGGGATTGTCGCTGACAGACTCAAAGCCCGTGCGCCAGCCTAACCGCTGCCCAAGGCGTTCGGTGAGGGAAGTTTTACCGGCGCCGATGTTCCCGGCAACCAGGATAAAATGTTTGGTGGTCATAATGTCTCCTGATTATCTGTAATGCCCCCCACTTTTCTGAAACTGTAACCGGCATACAATCCGGCGTATATTATTGGAAAAGCGCCTGCCATCTCCGGTAAGAGGCAAGCAGGCGCTTCAAGAGACACGCAGCCTGACGGGCAGGCCGTTGTGCGGCGTTAATCATGCCACTAACGGCCGTCTCCGTCAAGCTGTGTTTTCGTCAAATCCTTGAGGAGGATTGAATATGCAAACACAGATTTCTCGACGGCAGTTTATCAGGTTGAGCGCATTGGGCAGCGGCGGGTTACTGCTGGCAGCCTGCGGCGTATCTACGCAGCCCCCTGCACCTACGGCCGTACCCCCTACGGCCGTGCCCCCCACCAAAGCCCCCGCTGTGACCGCGCAGGAAGAAAAAGTGCTGATCAGCGACGTGCTGGATTACCAGCTAACCAGCAGCGAATGGCCGGGCGACTTTGGCTCTGTCACCTTCAAGCTGCACGAAGGTCAATACAACGGCGAACCGATCTACTTCATCCGCACCGACGCCGGGGACAGTGACTTTGCCACCGAAAACGGCCTGGTCTTTGTACCCCTGCTCAATGCCGGGCGGGACGTAGCTGCGCCGCTCTATGTTTAGCGACGGCCGTGTCCCCGTTTTCAGCCGCACTCCCACCGCAGACACCTACACCTCCCTCTTCGCAATCAAAAACGTCACCGTCAGCGATGACAGCGCCGATCTCTCCTCGGCCGAAGCCATTGAGCAAGCCGTCAGCGACGGCAAAGCCTCTCTGGAAGACGGCTCCTTCGTCAACTTCCCCGTAGTCAAATGGCCCGGTGGCGAATTAGCCGAGGACACCGAGCGGGAAACCTACCTGGGTACAGGCCAGCTTTTGGGGCCGGTCAACACAGACGAGATGACCGTCACCTTCAAGCTGCACCAATGTTTCCCCGGCAGCCGCTACATCGTCACGGACACTTCCATTGCCGCCATGGCCCCCATGATGAGCATTCCTGCCTCCCCGCCCAACGCCAAACTGATGGACACGGGCGCAACTGACGAAATCTGGGTCTTTGCCAACGGGCTGGCCGGCAGCGGGGTGATGGGCTTCCAGCCGGCCATCTTTGACAACCAGGCGGGGCAGCCAGCCTGGAGTCCATTCTGGAATCATTTTACGGTCAAATGGACAGATGAGAGCAAAGCGAAAGTGCTGCGCAATTCCACAGAAATCCGTGACTTGATCAGCAGCGGCGACCTGGGACTGTTCAACGGCGTCCCGGACAGCCATCCTACCGGGTTTGTGGTGAACTGCCCTGTGCCGGTTTTGGCGCCGAATACGTTTACGGGATAGGAAATTGAGTATTGAGTGATTGGGTAATTACCCAATCACTCTTTGCCATAAAGCGTCACCAGGGTGATTTCCGGCGGGCAGAGAAAGCGGACGCGGGGGGCGCTTAAGCCTTCCAGCCCCACACCGCGGCTGACGTAGAGATGGGTACGGCCGTATTTATACAGCCCCATAGCAAACTGTCGTCCCAACTGAGAACTGGTCAAAATCGGACCAATCACGGGTAGGCGTACCTGCCCGCCGTGCGTGTGACCGCACAAATACAAATCCAGACCATATTCCATAGCTTCCGGCATCAATTCCGGTGAATGGTACAGCAAAACCTGGGGGGCATTATGCGGCGCGTCCTTCACCAGATGATGCAGTTGGGCCTCGTCCGTGGGTAAATGGTGGGTGCAGTCCATGCCCAGCAAGATAAGATGACGGCCGTCATCAAATTCCACATCCTGCCACGCCTGCCGCATCAACGTCACTGGCAAATCGTCAAAAACAGGCACGACCGTCTCCCGTAAATCTACCGGCGGGCTGCCCAGTGTGGCATAAACCTCCGCCACAGCAGATAAGCGAAGCAGCAGTTGGCGTACCTGGGCCAGTGTCTTCGGATCACGATTGTAAGACAAGTTGACATAATCACCGGTAATCAGAATTAAATCCGGTTTGGTTTTTTTAGCCAAAGCCAGAACATTTTCTTCCCGCTGGGTCAATCGTTCCACATGCAAGTCGGTAATATGTAAAAGGCGGATGGGTTTGGTCCCTGAGGGCAGACGATCCGAATAAATCATCAGTTCGTTCATTTGCAAGCGAAACGGCTCGATAATCGCCCCCCATAGCAGCGCGGCCGTACCCAACAACTCTGCCGCCAAAAACAAGCCAAACCCCCAACGGCTGTCCAGCCAGACAGTCAGAAGCCCGGCAGCAAACGCAACCAGCAGCCGCGGGACGGCCAAAGCAGCCGCCTGCGACTGCCAGGGGCCAAAGGAAATTTGCTGCCGGGGCAAAGATTTAAGCAACAGCATGTCTGACAGTAAGAAGATGAACATGACGGCCGTAACCACCATACCCAATCTCAAATCAGTCGCCAACTGCCACCAGGCCATACCCAGCATACCGGATACAAAAGCTGCCAGCAGCACCATCACCCAGGCAGGCCATTGGGCAGGTACATGAAAAACCAGCATCACCTTGTGGAACGCTCCCTCTTCAAGAACATCCACTACCGGATCGGGCACATCAACTGCTTTTTTTTGAATTGTTGTTTCTTGCACAGCCAGCTCCAGCCTTGAAACAATGACAAATTTCAAATAGAGTAGAAAGGAAAAAAGAGAAATACTTACAGATTTTCACTTGCTGCTATTGTAAATCAAGGACACTTTGCAGATTGCCACAACAATCTTAATATCCTTCTTACCGATTTCTGGCAACAAGATAAGGGCAGGTTATAATCTAGGCTGAGACCATGGTGATCTTATGAAACCAAACTACCCGGATCGAATTCACATTGCCCATTTGCCCACCCCGCTGGAACGGATGGAACGGCTCAGCAAGCATCTTAACGGGCCGGATTTATACATCAAGCGGGATGATCAGACCGGGCTGGCTACCGGCGGCAATAAAACACGCAAGCTGGAATTTCTGGTGGCCGATGCTCTGGCTCAAGGTTGCGATCATTTGATAACCACCGGCGCGCCGCAAAGTAATCACTGCCGGCAAACGGCCGCCGCCGCCGCGCGGGCTGGTTTGGGCTGCACCCTGGTCTTAAGAGGCAACAAACCCGCTCAGGAAACAGGTAATTTTCTCCTGGATGAGTTGTTGGGCGCCCACGTCTATTGGACTGAAGATAGAGATCGCGCCGAAGTCATCACCAAAGCGGCAGCCGAACTACAAGCGATGGGCCGCAAGCCTTACGTCATCCCCCTGGGCGGATCCAACGTGATGGGGGCTACGGGCTACGTGTTGGCGATGCAGGAGTTGATGGAGCAGTTGGCCGCCCAGCATATCAACGTAGATTTCATCGTTTTTGCCAGCAGCAGCGGCGGCACCCAGGCCGGGCTGGTCGTTGGGGCCGAAGTGTATGGCTTCCACGGCCACATCCTGGGCATCAGTGTAGACAGCCCGGCCGAAGAATTGAAGATGCAGGCGGCGGCGCTGGCTACAGCCACAGCCACGCATCTGGGTTTGGGGATGCTGCCTCTGGCAGAACGGGTGGAAGTAAATGACGATTACCTGGGCGGAGGCTACGCCATCGTCGGGAAAACGGAACGGGAAGCCATTAAAATGGTGGCCCAACTGGAAGGTATTTTACTTGATCCGGTCTACACGGGGCGAGCCATGGGCGGTTTGATTGATTTGATTCGCTGGGGAGCGTTTACCCGGGGGCAGTCGGTGTTGTTCTGGCACACAGGCGGCACGGCCGCTTTACCTGCCTTTGCGGATAAATTAGTGTGAGAGCATCACACATCGCGCAAAGCCTCACGCAGGGACCGGGTGAAATCGGCGGCGGCTTGCGGGCTGTCAGCGGCGTTGATGAGGGCGCTGCCCACAATGACGCCATCCGCCAGTTGGCCGATTTGGGCGGCTTGCCGGGGTGTGCCAATGCCAAAGCCTACCGCCAAAGGTATGTCCGTTGCCTGACGCACCCGCTGCACAAACGCGCTCAAATCCGTCTGAATAGCCTGCCGCGCCCCGGTGACGCCAGTGACGCTGACCAGGTAAATGAAGCCTCGCGCCCACTGGGTCACCAGTTGAATGCGGGATTCGTTGCTGGTGGGCGCCAGAAAGTAAATCAAAGCCATCCCTGCCTCATTGACTAACACCTCTAACTCACCCGCCTCTTCCGGCGGCAAATCGGGGATGATGAAGCCGTCAGCCCCGGCAGCCAGCGCAGCCGATACGTAACCCGCCTCCCCGTAAGCCAGCACCGGGTTGTAGTAGCCCATGAGCATGATGGGCACGGTGACGCCCCGCTGGCGCAGTTCCCGCACCATTTCCAGGCATACGGCCGTCGTCGTGCCATTCTCCAAAGCAATTTGAGTGCTGCGCTGGATAGTAGGGCCATCAGCCAGAGGATCGCTGAAGGGAACGCCCAGTTCCAGCAGGTCGCTGTAAGGAGCGATGGCGGTGATAATGTCCAGACTGGTCTGCCGGTCAGGATAGCCCAGGGTAAAATAGGGCATCAGGGCGGCCGTCTGGCTTTGCCGGGCATTTTGGAAGGCGGCAGTGATGTGGTCACGGCCGTATCTGATTTCACTCATATCAAATCCTTATTGTTGTTTTGCGGGATTATAGCAGTTTTCAGTGTTCAGGGTGCAGTTTTCAGTGTATAGTGAGCCAACTTACTGAACACTTAATGCCATCTACTGAATACTGAATA
>JAJRTP010000519.1 GCA_024278255.1 Chloroflexota bacterium
TTAACAGGATGAGGGAATAAGAATACAGACCCTCCAAAAAGGATTAGTTTTGGCTTATGTTCTCTGATTACTTTTGCAGATTCATCTATATCGAGATTCATTTCTTCCCAATCAAATTTAAGATATTGAATTTTTAACCCATGAACTGCTCCAGCAGTTCCATTTATTAATCTTCCTGATTTTGAACCATATTTTGGACCATGTGATATATGACCACCTGAAGGAATTGGCATAGAGCACATGATATCTCCAGGATCGGTGAGAGCAGTCATCATCATGAGATTTGAGACAACACCAGAAATTGGTCTTACATCAGCAAAATTTACTTTAAAATATTTCTTCGCAAGATCGATACAAGTCTCTTCAATTTTGTCCAAATATTCACATCCAGCATAGACTCTTTCTCCCGGCCATCCTTCTGCATATCTATGAGAGAGATCCGTATTGCATGCTTCTCTGCATTGGATTGATGTTACATTTTCACTTGCTATAAGAGGAATTGCTTGAGAAAATGCCGTATGATGTTCCATTAAGTCATTTTTTATTGATTTTAGTATATTTTCCATTTATACCACCGAAAGTAAAGTAATTATCGGATTTAAGATTAATTACACATTTAAAACCGACAAAATTCATGTATAATTGAATTAAATGAATAATTAATTAAAAAAACTAAGCATTAATTGGTAAATAAGAAATGAATTTTTTAAATTAGAATAAAAATTGTTTTTAGGTGTATTCAGGTGTTTTTTTACTTACTGGATGATTCAAACAAGGCTCGGGCTTCAAAGATATTTAATTTCTTTCCTTGTTTCTTTTTCTCAAGAGCATCTTGAAGTGTTGCCTCTTGAATTTCTTTTCGTGCAATCCTACCTGCACGTGTTCCAGTTTGTCTAGCCTTCCTACTTCGTTTCTGCTTTATTCTTAAAGCAGTATACTTGTTATGAAATTCATCAGCCACTATTTTACTTTCAGCGAGGTCTCTACTAATTTGATCGATATCTTTCTTTTTAATATCATTCTCTCTATAAAGTTCCAACATCAGAACATGGTAATTTTGACTATCTTCACTTAGTTGATGAATATTAGTATTAAATTCTTTCAACTGACCTCGAATAGTGTTAATTTCCTTGTAGATTTTTCTGGCTTCTGTGCTTTTCATTAAAGTCTTTCCTTCAGCCTCATTTTTTAAAACTTCCAACTTTCGAATCTTTTCAATTATATCGTTTTCCTCTTTAATATCGAGAATTTCAGTTATAATTTTCTTTTCCAAAGCATTTATCTGGCTCTTAATCTTTCTTAAAGGAATATATCGTTTGTCTCTTTCGGTAGTAACTTTTTGCTTTTTACGATCTTGATCTTCATTTTCCTTTACGATTTTAAGATCGTTATTATACTTTGTAAGAGTCTTTAACAGAGTACCTCTTTGCTCCTTTAACACCTTAACTTGTTCATTCAAAGCATCACGCTTTTTCTTATATTCAGCAGCTCTTTCCCGGTTTAATCTAAAGTCTTCATCTAAACGTTTTCTTTCATTAATATTTTCTTTAGTTTTTAGATTAAATTCATCCCGCTTACCCAGTCCCACTACCAAAACCCGCGTGGCCGGAATTGCTCCGCGTGGGTAAAGGACGCCCACTTCGCCCGCCTTGCCCGTCAGATCGCCGCTGGCAATCAGGTCGGCAATGGCTCCGTCGAGAGCCTGGTTAACCGCGCCAGTCGCGCCGCCGGGCGTGGTCACGTCGTCGAACAGGTTTATGATAATTGTGTCTGCTTCTGCTAACTGAATACTGCCTTGTTGTACATTGATTTGCATGAGTCGCTCCTTATTTGTAGGGCGATTTTGTAAATCGCCCGCCGATTTGCAAAATCGGGCTACAATCTTTTCCCCTATTGTACCGGCAAACACGGCCGTTGCGCTAGACAGTCATCTAATCTTTAGCGGCCTGAATCCGGTTTGCCCCTTGTCTTGCCCTGATGTATGATCCCCTATGAATGGTTGCCATGCGTGGCAGCCCCTTCTTGACAATAAAGAAGCGCCTTGGCATGTAGACCTGTCAGGTTTCGCAAACCTGACAGGTCTGAAATGGACAACCTATGCCTGCTTTGTTTGCCATTTTCAACCTTTTTGCCCTTATTTACCTGTTCAAAGGTATACAAATCCTGATAAAAATCAGGCGTGAGTGGGCAACCCTGCACCAGGAGCCGTTGACGCGGGCCAAGAAATATCTGGCTGACCAGGCTTCTTTTTTCATTGCCGTCCCCCCTGGCGTTATTGTCCATGAATTTTTCCATGCCCTGGCTGTCTGGTTGGTGGGCGGGCGAATTATAGATTTTGGGTATGGTTTGTTTTGGGGTTACGTGGTTCCCGCGGGGGAATTTTCGGCGGGGCAGAATTGGTTTATTGCCATTGCCGGGACGATTGGCAGCCTCTTGTATGGGGTGGCTATCTGGCTGTTGTTCCGCCGCAGTAAGGCCAGCAGTTTCCGTTATTTCGGTTTACGCGCTTTTCGCTTTCAGATTTATTTTGCCTTGCTTTACTATCCCATCCTGACCATTTTTATTGCCGGAACGGGTATTAGTGACTGGCTGACGATTTATAATTTCCGCTTGACGCCGGTTTTGAGCGGGGTCACGGCCGTTATCCACATCACCCTCCTCTATCTCTTCTGGCGCACAGATCGGGAAGGCCGTTTTGAGATGCCTGCTTTTGATACGGTGGCAGCGCAGGAAGATTTTCGGACATTGGCCGGGGAAACGGCCGTGCAGCCGCAAAATGCCCAATTGCAGTTCCGTTACATAGATACCCTGTGGCGCGGCGGGGCCAAACACAAAGCCAAACATAAAGCGCAGCAATACCTGCGGGAAAATCCCAATTCGGCCACAGGCTGGCTGCTGCTGGCCCAAATGGAAAGCGAAAAGCAGGTCACCAAAAAGGCCAGGCAGAATGTGGAAAAAGCGCTGCAACTGGGTTTGTCTGATGCTAAACAGGTGGCCTCGGCCGATGTGCTGCTGGGGCGGTATGCTTTAGAACGGAATCAAGCGGCCGATGCAGTTAATTATTTTAGTCAGGCTATTGCTACGGCCGTGCCCAGCCGCGATGCCCTCAGCCAGCCGCCCCACGAACTGCTCTTTTACGCCCAGCTTTACCATTGGCGCAGCCAGGCGTACCGTCGCCAAAACCAGTATAGTCTGGCCGGCCAAGACATCCGGGAGGCCATCCGCTTCGCCCAGGCTGCCAACAGCAACGTAGCGGCAGTCTACTACCAAAACGAACAAAAAATTATCCAGCATCACACCAATCAAACGCAGCACGCTCACAGTAACGTCTAAAAGATGACATATATCACCCCAAGAACCTACTGATGAGAACTTATCACCAACCCAAAACCTTGTTAACATGCTCAAATCTACCGTAGGGTGATTTTGTAAATCGCCCATAAAACGATTTGCAAAATCATTCTGCAAAAGGAGGTGATGTTACCCGCAAAATCAGAGAAAATTAACCCGACATCCAATCAGTATAAATTTTCAATTTGAGGAGAATTTAAGATGAAAAAAAGAACCCTTTGGACACTTTTAGTAGCTATGACAGCCTTGCTGTTCCTGTTGGCTGCCTGTGGCGGCGGGCAAGCGGAAGAAGCGCCGGCCGAAGAACCGGCCCCCGCGGAAGAAGAAATGCCGGCCGAAGAAGCTCCGGCTGAGGAAGAAATGCCGGCCGAAGAAGAGGCTGCTGGTGGCGAAACCCTCACCGTGCAAGGCTTTGCCGGCGAACAAACCGTTACTATTCCTACTGTTGAAGAAGGCATGACAAATGTCGCTTTCGTCTACGTTGGCCCCATCGGTGATGGCGGTTGGACGTATGCGCACAATCAAGGTCGTCTCTATCTGGAAGAAAACGGTGACAACATTCACACCGCCTATCTGGAAAGCATCCCTGAAGGCGCCGATGCCGAGCGCGTCATTCGTTCTCTGGCGCGGCAAGGCTTCGACGTTATCTTCACCACTTCTTTTGGCTACATGGACCCTACAGCCACGGTTGCTGAAGAATTCCCGGATACCGCTTTCATCCATCTTACTGGGCAGAAGAAAAATGATACCAATTTTGGCAACGTCATGGGCGCTATGGAAGATATGAAATATCTGGCCGGGATGGTGGCTGGCGCTAAAGCGGCTGAAGATGGCTCCAACCGTGTCGGCATTATCGCTCCTTTCCCCATTGCCGAGGTTATCCGTCTTTCCAATGCCGCCGCACTGGGCATGAGGCAAACCTGCCCCGAATGTGAAATGGACATTCGTTGGATATTCACCTGGTTTGATCCGGTACTGGAACGGGAAGCGGCCGAATCCTTGCTGGATGATGGCGCTACTGTCATTATTACCGGCGCAGACACGCCCGGCCCCGTACAGGCCGCCGGCGACCGCGGCTTTACCGGCCTGGCTTATGATTCGGACAACGCCTGTGTTGGTCTGGAAGATGTCTGCTTGGGTGTGCCTTACTGGATTTGGGGACCTGTCTATCTGGATATTGTAGAACAAGTCCAGGCAGGCACCTGGGTGCCGGAAGATTTCTACGGTGAGGCCAGTGATGGTATGCTGGGCTTCTTCGGTTTCATGGAAGGCCAGGAACCATATCCCAGCGTGCCGGAAAGTGTCATTCCTGAGGTGCAAGATATGTTGGATAAGATGTTGGCCGGCGATTTTACTCGTTTCGACATCTTTACCGGCCCTATCAATGACAATCAGGGTAACGTCGTTATCCCGGAAGGTACGACATTGACCCAATCTGATCTGGAAGGGTTGAGTCAGGGTTACATGGACGCTTTTGGTATTGAAGGCCGCGAAGCTTGCACTATCTGTATGGATTATCTGGTAGAAGGCTTTACGCCAACGGCCGAAATTCCGCCGTTGGACTAATGTTGTAAGAGATTGGAGGTTGGAGATTTGGGCAGGCGTGGCAAATCTCCAATTCTCCAATCTCAGATTCAGGAGGCCGCCTTGACCCAATCAAAAACCAATGAAACATTGGCGCTGGATATGCGCGGTATTGTTAAGGAGTTTCCCGGTGTGCTCGCCAATGATGATGTGGATTTTACGCTGTGCCAGGGGGAAATCCACGCCCTTTTGGGAGAAAATGGAGCCGGGAAAAGCACATTGATGAATGTGCTGAGCGGTCTGTACCGGCCGGAAGCCGGTGAGATTTATCTTTATGGGGAAAAGGTAGAACTGCATTCGCCGCGGGATGCGATTGATGCAGGGATTGGTATGGTGCATCAGCATTTTATGCTGGTTCCTACGTTGTCAGTGGCGGAAAATGTGGTGTTGGGCGACCCTTCTGTGAGTTACATCATCAATTATGAGGAGTTGGACAAACAGATTGGGGATATTGCGGAGCAGTTTGGCCTGGATATTGACCCCAAAGCGAAAATATGGCAGTTATCGGTGGGGGAACAGCAGCGGGTGGAGATTTTGAAGATGCTGTACCAGGGGGCCAAAATTCTGATTTTGGATGAGCCTACGGCCGTACTCACCCCTCAGGAAGTTACCGAACTGTTCAAAACATTGCGGGAGATGACTGCATCCGGCCGATCCGTCATTTTTATCAGTCATAAACTGGATGAAGTCCTGGAAATTTCAGATCGGGTCACCGTACTGCGGCGTGGTAAAGTCAGCGCCGAAGTGGTTTCTGCCGAAACGACCAAAGCGGGACTGGCTAAAACGATGGTCGGGCGCGAGGTTATTTTTCGCATAGAAAAGAAACAATCCGAACCGGGTGGTGTCGTTCTGGAAATTGACAAGGTAAACGCCCTTAATGACCGGGGACTGCCTGCTTTGCGTAATCTGTCACTTTCTATACGTTCCGGAGAAGTGGTGGGCATTGCCGGAGTGGCCGGTAATGGTCAGACGGAGCTGGCAGCGGTGATCAATGGGATGCGGGAGGTGGAAAGCGGCCGTATTCTGCTCAACGGTGTGGACATTACCAATAAACCGGCTACGATTTCTATTGATGCCGGCATGGCTTATATTCCGGCTGATCGCACCGGCGTTGGTTCGGCCCCTTCGCTGAGTGTAGAAGACAACGTTATTATGAAGGCGTATCGAAAGCCGCCGCTCAGCCATGGTTGGTCGCTGGATTTGAAGGAAATAGCCCGGTATGCCACGGATCTGGTTAAACGGTTCAATGTTAAGACGCCCAGCATCAAAACGCAGTCACGGCTGCTGTCCGGCGGGAATTTGCAGAAGATGATTTTGGCGCGGGAATTGTCGCGGGAACCGGTGGCGATTACGGCCGTATATCCCAGTCGTGGTCTGGATGCCGGCGCTACTGAAGATGTCCACGAACGCCTGATCGAAGAGCGGGATCGGGGTGCGGCTATCTTTCTTGTTTCCGAAGACCTGGATGAACTACTTTCCCTTTCTGACCGTATTGCGGTTATTTATGAAGGGCAAATTGTAGGTGAAGTGCCTCCGGATGATGATCGGATTGAGGAGATTGGTTTGTTGATGGCCGGGACGGCCGTTGCGTCAAGTAGTCCAGCAGCCGGGTAGTCAAAAGCCGACGGCCGGACGACAAGACCATCAGGCCACCATGGAGGATTTATGCAGCTAAAAGTTGAACGACGACTCGAAGTGCCGGGCTGGATGAGCCTGTTGGCGATCATTGTTGCTGTAATCGCGGCCCTGTTCATCGGTGGAATACTGCTGGCCTATGGCGGGTTGAACCCCGTGGTAGCCTATAAGCAAATGTTCAAGATTGCCTTTACCGACAAATATTCCCTGTCGGATACATTGGTTAAAGCTACCCCATTATTATTAGCCAGCCTGGGCGTTACCGTTGCTTTTCGCATGAAACTATGGAACATCGGCGCCGAGGGACAGCTACTTATTGGCGCCTGGGGCGCTACTTTGGTAGCTCTCTTTCTGCTGCCCAAGGACACATCCCGCCCTGTGATGCTGCTGGTGATGGTAATTGCCGGGTTTATTGGCGGCGGCTTGTGGGGCTTGATTCCCGGCGTCCTCAAAGCGTATTTGAACGTCAATGAAATCATCACTTCCCTGATGCTCACCTATGTGGCTGTCTTCTTCAATAATTATTTCATTTACGGCCCCTGGTCGGCCGGAGGATTTGGCCTGACCGCCCAATTCCCCAAATCAGCCTGGTTTCCCCGCTTGCTGGATTATGCAGATCCATACCCCTATTTCCGGGGGATGACAGCCCATACCGGGTTTTTGTTGGGGGTATTGGTTGCTTTCATCTTGTACGCCCTCTTTAAGCGCAGCCAGTGGGGGTACAAAACCAAATTGATTGGAGATAATCCTAACGCGGCCCGTTTTGCCGGCATCAATATTCGTCGGCAAATCATGTTGGCCTTTCTTATCTCTGGCGGTCTGGCTGGTTTGGCAGGTATGTCGGAAGTGGCCGGTGTTGTTCACCGGTTACAAGAAAGTTTTTCGCCCGGTTATGGTTTTACGGCCATCATTGTAGCCTGGTTGGCTAATCTCAATCCGCTGCTGGTCATTATAGTGGCTTATTTATTTGGCGGCTTGCTGGTGGGGGGTGATGCCATTCAGCCGGCCGGGATTCCGCTTATGATTCAAGGCATTATCATGTTTTGCGTCATCAGCGCCAGTTTGCTGACGCGCTATCGGGTTCGTTTTGTGCGTAAAGATAAAGTTATTTCTACTTAGGCATTAAGTAATCAGGTAATTGGTAATGACTCAATTACCCACAAGAGACGTGACTTATGGAAGCTGCATCGCTTGTTTTCATCATTAATATCATCGGCGCAGGTCTGCGGACGGGCACGCCATTGTTGTTTGCCACGACGGGGGAGTTGTTGACAGAACGCTCTGGCGTATTGAATTTGGGTGTGGAGGGGATGATGCTGGTCGGGGCGCTGGCCGGTTTTGCCGTCTCCTACAATACAGGGAATCCCTGGGTGGGCGTGTTGGCCGGTATGCTGGCTGGGGGAGTTTTGAGCCAGCTTCATGCCTTTGTCACGGTGACGCTGCGCGGTGATCAGGTGGTAAGTGGCTTGGCATTGACGTTTGTGGGGCGGGGGTTAACGGCCGTACTCGGCGCACCCTACGTCCAAATCCGGGACATCCCCACCTTGCCCACCATCAGCTTACCCTTTCTGGAAAGCATTCCTATTATCGGCCCCCTTATCCTGTTCCCCTTATTCGGCAATCAAAATGTGGTGGTCTGGCTGGGCTTTCTGCTCACACCGTTTGTCGCTTTTTACATTGCCCGCACTCGCAGCGGCTTGAATTTACGAGCGGTCGGGGAATATCCAGCGGCCGTAGATGCGGTAGGCATGAGCGTGGCCAAGCTGCGTTATTTTTACATTTTTATTGGCGGCGTATTGGCCGGGCTGGCCGGGGCGGCTTTGTCGTTAGCCATTACCCCGCTGTGGATTGAAGACATGACGGCCGGACAAGGCTGGATTGCTGTCGGTCTGGTCATTTTTGCTCAATGGAACCCGTGGCGGGCGGCCCTGGGCGCTTACATTTTTGGCGCGCTGCGGCGGCTGCCGTTGGATTTGCAGTCGGTACCCTGGCTGCCTTTCGCCAGCAACCCGATTTTAGGCGTCTGGCTTTCCATGATTCCCTACCTGTTCACCATCGTGGCTCTGATGCTGACCTCCAATGCCCGCTCCCGCAAACGAATGGGTACGCCGGCCGCTCTGGGCATTCCCTACGTGCGCGGTGAACGGGGGTTATAAACCCCACATGGCGAAATTCTGGTTTATCCGGCACGGCGAAAGTATTTCCAATGCGAATTTACCGACGACCCATCCGGCCGCTTCGGAATTGACGCCGCGGGGGGAGTTGGAGGCGGAGTATATTGCCCTGGCATTCAGTGAAGCGCCAGATTTGATTGTGGTTTCCCCTTATGCGCGTGCCAAGCAAACGGCCGTACCCACCACCAACCGCTTTCCCCACGTCCCCGTAGAAGAATGGCCCGTGTACGAATTTACCTATCTGCACCCGGAACGGTACAACGGCACCACCGGTAGCGAACGCGGCCCTCATGCCCGCGGCTACTGGGATCGCTGCGACCCGTATGAACAGGAAATGGCCGGCGGCGAATCGTTTGCTGATTTGTGGCAGCGGATCATTGCTTTGCGGGAACGGCTGCGGGGGCATGATGTGGGATTTACGGCCGTATTCAGTCACGGTCTCTTTTTACGCGCCCTACTCTACCTGCTGCTCACCGGGCAGGAAGAGGTGACGCCGGATTTGATGTGGCGGTACAAGCGATTTATCGAAGGTATCTGGCTGCCCAACGGGGCGATTTGGGAAGTAAATGTGGCGGATAACGGCCGTATCACCTTCACCGGTTTCATCTCTGACCATATGCCCGTAAATTTAGATGCTTGAAGAACGTTTTGTGTGTGCGCTAAGGCTGCTTTATGAAGGATTGGAGGATACGGCCGTGGCCTGGGCCATTACCGGAAGTTGTGGTTTTGCCTTGCAAAGCGTCCCTGTTATACCCAATGATATTGACGTCCAGACGGGTCGAGACGGCGCTTATGCTATTGCCGAACAATTCGTCCCGTATGTCGTAGACCCTGTGGTTTTTCGGGTTTCTCCTATCATTAAATCCTATTTTGGCCGGTTGATGGTAGAAGGTGTTCAGGTAGAAATTATGGGGGATGTACAAAAACGGGTAAATGGACGGTGGGAGCCGCCGGTAGATATTTTGCCGATCAGACAGTTCGTGCAAATTGAGAACATGGCGCTTCCTGTATTGTCTCTGGCGTATGAATATGAAGCCTATCGTCAACTTGGCCAGGTGGAAAAGGCAGAAATGTTACTGCCATGGGTGAACAGTAGATTTGTTTCATAATAAAACATGCTCTAGGATAGAGACATGATATTTCGATATACAAGATTAAAAAAGCACCCAGTAGTTTTCCGTGCAGTCACAGGACTGCGCGTTGGCGAGTTCAA
>JAJRTP010000037.1 GCA_024278255.1 Chloroflexota bacterium
AGAACCAACAGTCATGCAAATGCGGCCCCTTTGATTGAACTTTCCATCATTGATTCTCAGGTAGGCCAGGTTTTGCGCAGCGGGCAACCGCTGCGTCAATCTGTGTTTTCCGGGCAGGGCATCAAACTGAAAACCGGCTTTTTTGCCCGGGCAGTTCTGTATGTGCCTCTGAAATTGCGCGGTATTACACTGGGGGTGCTGGGGGTGAGCAATGTAGCCGCTTTTCGATCCTTTAGCAAACGGGATGAATTCTTGCTCTCTATCCTGGCTGATTACGCGGCCATCGCCCTGGATAATGCCCGTGTCTTCCAGGCCGCCGATCAGGCGTTAGCCGCCCGTCTGGAAGAACTAAGCACCTTGATCGAGATCACGCGCACCATCACTTCCTCTCTGGACGTGGATGAAGTGGTGCAGTTGACTATTCAACAAGTCCACAACAGCTGGAATATGGGGGCGTCTTCTCTCTGGTGGCTGGACAAAAACGAACAAACCCTGCGGGTTATCTCCAACATCGGTACGCCATCTGATGTGCTGGCCGCGATGGATGTGCCTGTGGGCGAGGGGTTTGTGGGTTATGTCGTAGAGACAGGAAAATGGATTTATACAAATGATGCTTCGTCTCATCCCCAACATTATGGCCAGATAGACCAGAAAACAGGGTTTGAAACGCGCTCTCTTCTCTGTGTCCCCCTGGTCTTTCGGGGCTAAGTTGTAGGCGCGATGCAATTTCTGAACAAGCTTGATGGTGAGTTTGATGATTTGGATGTGGAACGGGCTTTGTCTATTGCGGCGGCCGTGGCTATTGCCATTGCCAATGCGCTGCTGTTTGAGGAGGCTGAATCGCGCAAACAGCAATTGGAAACGATTCTGGAACAGGACCGTGACCAGCAGATCACAACTACCTCCGAACCATTGCATGACCCTCTGGCGGAAATCGGCCGTCTGGCGGAGCAGTTAGAGCAAACCGGCCCGTTGAACGCGGAACAAGCTCAAATTAGGCAAACTATTGCCCAAACTGCGGCCCGGCTGATGGAGATGGTAACGGGGTTGGGGGAAACGGCCGTAACCACCCCGGAACCTGCCCCTCTCTACAAACCTTGTGACATCCTGGATATTGTCACCCAAATCGTTGACGAATTTCAGACCGAAGCCCTGGAAAAACGGGTGGCTCTGATTTTAACGGCCGAACCGGATATCAGCGCCGTTCAGGGAAATCCGGCCCAACTGCATCAAGCTATTTCCGAACTGATTGAAACCGCCATCCAAAACTCAGACGCGGACAAACGCATAGAAATTACCATCTTGGGCAACCCCAATCACGTGCAAATACAAATTCATAACAACGGAAATGAGGCAAAACGGGTAGATGCAGGTTTTCCGGAACAGCGTGGGGAGAGTACGGCCGTAAACCTGACCACAGCCCAATCCATCGCCAAAGCCCACGGCGGGCGGATATGGCTCGAAACCAAAAACGGATCAGGCAGCACCCTTATTCTTCGACTGCCAGTGAACAAACCAGCAACGTCTTAATCACCAACCGGCGCGTAACACATCACCTCTTCCACCTTCTCCAATAAGTCTAAACTGGAAACCGGCTTAGGCAGATATTTGGCGATGCCCGTGTGTAAAATTTCCTGAATAGTAGCCAGTTGCGTCCTGGCTCCTAACATGACTACAGAAAGGAGATCTACCCCTTCAGCCTGCGGAGCGCGGCACACAGCAAACCCGGCATCATCTTGCTGCCTGGCATCTAAAATCATAATGTCCGGCTGTTCCTGACGAATTTTAGCCAGAGCATCCAAACCATATTCAGCTTCTACAACCTGAAAACCGACTCCCTCTAAAACGCGGCGTAACAAATAACGAGTAATGGGTTCATCATCAATGACAAGGACAGAATGAGTCATGAAGTTTTCTCCGATGCGTTCTGCGTTGCTCTTCACCAATACGACACACGGGCACAGATTAAGCCGCTTATCTTAAGGCCATAATTACGCCTCTTGTGACATAAGTCGCATCGAAGGCAACCAGACCCCTTGCTATAATCAAGCCATCTATTTAAGGTGACAATTGCCTGGCATAAGGATCAAACAAGATGTTAGCAAAAGTAATGAGTTGTGCCATCGTGGGGCTGGATGCGGATATTGTCGAAGTGGAAGTAGACATCATTCGGGGAGCGCCCGCCTTTAATCTGGTCGGTTTGCCGGATGCGGCCGTGCGGGAAAGCCGGGATCGGGTACATAGCGCCATCAAAAACAGCGGCTTCTCCTTCCCGGCCGGTAAGCGCCTCACAGTCAATCTGGCTCCAGCCGATTTACGCAAAGAAGGCCCGGCTTACGATTTGCCTATTGCTGTAGGCATCCTGGCCGCCTCGCAGCAAATATGGCCGGAAAAGATGAAAAACGGCATTTTTATCGGCGAACTTTCCCTGGATGGCACAACGCGGCACACCAAAGGCATTTTGCCCATGACGGCCCTGGCTCGCACCGAAGGGTACGAGCGGGTCTTTGTTCCGGCCGTAGATGCGGGAGAAGCCGGTCTCTTGCCGGACGTGGAAGTGCTTCCAGTAACCAATCTGGCAGAATTGGTGGCTCATCTGACTGGTCTGAAACCTATCCAACCGTTCACCATGGATTTGAAAGAAGTATTTGGCAATGACCCGATCTATGCCGCTGATTTCGCGGACATAATGGGACAGGAACACGTGAAGCGCGCCCTGGAAATTGCTGCAGCCGGCGGCCATAACTTGTTGATGACCGGGCCACCAGGGGCCGGCAAGACGCTGCTTTCCAAATCATTGCCCAGCATAATGCCGCGCATGTCGGTGGAAGAGGCGCTGGAAGTGACCAAGATTTACAGTGTAGCCGGATTGCTGCCAGCCGATACACCGCTGATTCGCAACCGGCCTTTTCGCTCACCGCACCACACTATCAGTTATGCCGGATTGGTTGGCGGCGGCGCCTGGCCCCGCCCCGGCGAAATCTCGTTGGCCCATAGGGGCGTCCTCTTTCTGGATGAACTGCCGGAATTCAGTGAGCGGCTCATTGAGGTATTGCGCCAGCCGCTAGAAGGCATCCCGCGGGAAGTATCCATCTCTCGCGCTTCCGGCACGGTGACGTATCCGGCCAATTTCATGCTGGTGGCGGCGCAAAACCCCTGCCCCTGCGGCTATTACGGCGACCCGACGCATGAATGTACCTGTTCCAATGCGATGGTTACTCGTTACCAGAAACGTATCTCCGGGCCGCTGATGGATCGGATTGATTTGCATGTGGAAGTGCCGCGGGTGGCATTTGAAAAGTTAACGGCCGTAGCTGCCAACGAATCCTCTGCCGTCATCCGGGAACGGGTGGAAGCGGCCCGCGCCAGACAAGCGGAACGGTTTGCTAACAGCAGCCTCTATTGCAATGCAGATATGGGGCCAAGCGAAGTCAGAGAGTTGTGCCAACTGGACGAAACGGGCCAACGGCTGATGAAAAGCGCCATGTCTCAAATGAACCTGAGCGCCCGCGCCTTTCATCGTATCCTGAAACTGGGCCGTACCATCGCTGACCTGGCTGGCGATGCCGACATCCAGCCCGTTCATTTAGCTGAAGCCTTGCAATACCGACCACGACAACTATAGGTGTTTGAACATCTATGGCTTTACTGAAAAAAGGTTGATTTCACCGCAGAGGCGCAGAGAACGCAGAGATTTTTCTCTGGGAGACTCTAAATTCTTTGCGCCCTCCGC
>JAJRTP010000520.1 GCA_024278255.1 Chloroflexota bacterium
CGACTACTTTTTCCTCGTCAGCCAGCATGAGGGTAACGGGACCATCGAAAGGAGCCACCCGCACAACCTGAAAGACAGTTCCCGGCACCAGCCCCAATTCAGCCAGATAACGCAATAATTCGCTGTTAGAATCATCGGGAATGCGGGAGACGCAGGCGTTGTCCCCTACCTCCAATGTGGAAAGAAGCTGCGTCTCTACCCGGATCAACACGCCATCCTTGCTGGGTATGGGATCGCCGTGCGGGTCAAATTCCGGGTGATTCAGGACGGCTGCAATTCGTTCTTCCATTTTTTCACTAATGGCATGCTCCAAAATGTCTGCCTGTTCATGCACCTCATCCCAGGTAAAACCGAGTGCTTCAATCAGGTAAAGTTCCAGCAAACGATGGTGACGGAGTACCTCCAGCGCCAGTTTTTCCCCCGCCTCCGTCAAGGTAACGCCGTAATGTTTTTCATAACGTACCAGGTTCAGGCGGGCTAAGCGTTGAATCATGCTGGTGGCTGAAGCTGGTTTAACTTTGCGGGCCTGGGCAATGCGGGAAGTGGACACAGGGGTTTCTTCCTGGGCCAGCATGTAGATAGTTTTCATGTAATCTTCGATGGCCTGATGGTTCAGGGTGTTGCGCTGCGGCGAGGAGCCGCCGGGTAATGTTTCGATTTCGGGCATAGTTTGTCCTGGATTTTGCCACGAATGACACTAATTTTCCGAACAATTCGCGGCAACAACTCAATACAACTTATTTTTAGATCAATCTAACATAACCTATTTGGCTTGTCAAGATATGAAAAAGCCGGGTGAACCCCGGCTGGATTTTTCTGGATTGTTGGGGTGGTTGTTTTAGATGGCAGAGATGAAGAGGAGGGCTACGGCCGTACAGCCCAATGCCTGACCAAACATGACCATACCCCAATGGGAACGGCCGTAAATCCGGCGCACGAGCAAAGCCACAGTGACACAGCTAATGGCAAAGGCTAACAACCACATAGCCCCCAGCCCCAGCGGGGAAAAACCGGGAGCGACGATCATGATGAGACCACTTAAGAAGGCGCCCAGAAGGACGGCCGTAACGTACCGTCCGGCTGGTAAACGTGTGCTTTTCCGCTGTGCTGTTCGTGATCCGTCAAATTGTGCTACCATTTTTATTCTCCGCTGAATTGAATGTATGATGGGTTTATTTTACGGTTTTTTCCGATACACTACTGGTCTCTAACAATACATTTTCACGATAACATATACGATCGCCCTACGGTATAATCCAATTAACAATTACTATGCAAAATGCGCCAAACCAAAAGCAACTGGCTAACAGGCAACATCAGGCGCTTTGTAATCCCAAATACAAAGGTTTGCATTTTTAACGGCAAATTTTCGGTCTGTCCTTACTCAAACATACCCGAATATATGCCAAAATCGTTATCCGAAATGGGCATTTCCCCATATATATGGGGTTAACAGAGAAGCCATTGCCATATCTAGCACACATACCCCTCTGTCAAGAGTACAACCTTAAAAATACAATTCTTTAAGGTTGGGCTAGTCTAAAAATGTCCAACCTTTTAAGGCAAAATCCGCCGATTTCCATTGCATATCTGCCCGCCATTTGTTAGAATGTACTAGCCGTTGCACACAAACCTGCATTCATATTATTGGAGAAATGGAGATGTCCTGGTCGCACCTATGAGGGCAACTTTTGGCGACGAAACTCCTTAACCAAACAAGAGGAACCTCAAACTATCCTCGGTGTCCACAACGGCCGTATTAACCATATAGCGCAAATAAAATATTTAATTCATGGCCTCTGGTCAGGTCTGTAAACCTGCCTGTTGATGAGATGTGCCATGTCTAGCCCAAAAAACTGTAAGGTGTCTGATATGATGACAATGAACCCCGAAACTGCCTGGAAAGCCACGCTCGGCGAACTCGAATTGCAAATGACCAAAGCCACATTTAACACTTGGTTAAAAGGTACCCATTTGCTCAATTATGAGGATCACACGTATGTTATCGGAGTTCGCAACGCCTACGCCAAAGATTGGCTGGAAAACCGCTTGCTGGACACGATTCTCAGAACACTGGCTGCCATTGTGCGGGAACGGGTAAACATTCAGTTTGAGGTAAAAGACGCCGTTAACAACAACGATTTTTCGTCTGAATCCGCCCGCTTAAACGGTAAAAACGACGAAGACAAAACTGCTCCATCCCCGGCCAAAGCACGGCCAATGACCACAACCTCCTTTAATAATCTCAGCCGGCGCTATACTTTTTCCACCTACATCGTGGGTTCCAGCAACCGGCTGGCGCACGCTGCCGCTCTGTCCGTTTCCGAAAATCCGGGAGAAACGTATAACCCGCTTTTCGTTTATGGCGGCGTCGGTCTGGGTAAAACGCATTTACTGCAAGCCATCGGCAATAAATGCCAGCAGGACGGGTATTCTGTTTGTTATATTTCCTCGGAAACATTTACCAATGATCTGATTCAATCCATCCGCAACAAACAAATGGCCCAGTTCCGGGAACGGTACCGTACAGTTGATGTGCTGATTATTGACGATGTGCAATTTATTGCCGGAAAGGAAAGTACGCAGGAAGAATTGTTTCACACCTTCAATGAACTTTACAGCAATGGCAAACAGGTGGTTATTTCCAGTGACCGGCCGCCCAAAGCGATGGCTACGTTAGAAGAGCGGCTGCAATCCCGTTTTGAGTGGGGGCTGATGGCTGATATTCAACTGCCGGATGTGGAAACGCGCAAAGCCATTTTGCAGGCCAAGGCGGAGCAGCGGGGCGTTTATATGCCTGAAGAAGCTGTGGATTATATTTCTCAGCATATTCAGAGCAGTATTCGGGAGCTGGAAGGGGCGTTTAACAAGGTGATGGCTTACGCGCAATTGGCTGACGGCCGTATTGATATGGAACTGGTAAAAATGGCCCTGGCTGACCAGGTGCGCCAACCGGAAAAATTATCTGTAGACCGGGTGCTGGACACTGTTTGCAGTTATTACAATGTGTCACGGGAAGATTTGGTCAGCCCTACCCGGGGAAAAGCCATCGCTTTCCCCCGGCAAATGGGCATGTATCTGGCCCGCACCGAAACAAAAGCCTCCCTGCCCCAAATTGGCATGAAGTTAGGCAACCGCGATCATTCAACCGTTTTATACGGTTATAAAAAAATTAATGAGTTAATTGAGACCGATGCTTCTATACGACGTGAAGCGATGGAAATCAAAGCGAATTTGTATGAATCCGGTTCTTATCCGGCCACCAACAGATATTAAGTATTTGTTCTATCCCGGATTGATATGATAACGGCCGTCTTGCGCAGACGGCCGTTTTTCTTTACCATCATCACCCAATAGCCCACTTTGAGGTACAATAGTCGAGTAATCCGCTACACAACATCCATACAAAATTCCCAGGGCATCACATCCATCATTCCAACTGTCTGATGGTTTCACTTGAGTATTAGCAGTATGTCAACCCAAGATAATCCTCAACTTTTATCCATAAGCGGTATACGGTACAGATGTAAACAGGAAACCAGCCGTTTTTTCAACCAGTTGCCGTATGATCCTCGCTACTGCCTGGAGTTGTTTCGCCGCGCTCTGGAATATCGCAATGACCTGGCCTGGGAATACATCTATGAGCAATATCGGCCGTTGGTAGCCAGTTGGGTAGAAAACCACCCCCAATTCCCGGAACCCGGCGCCGAGGTTCAGGATTTTCTGACGCAGGCTTTTACCAAACTGTGGCAAAGCATGACCCCGGCTAAATTCAAAACGTTTACCGACCTGCGAGCCATTCTGCGCTATCTGAAAATGTGCGCCCACAGCGTCATCACCGATTATGCCCGCAAAAGAGAACAGCGCTTTATCCGTAATCAGGTACTCTCCTCAGAGCCAGATAATGAAAATCTCATGCCGGCTATACCCGACACATCTCCCCCCGTTGAGGAGTCCATCACTGAACAGGATGCCAATCAGGTTCTCTGGCACTGGATAGAACAACAATGCAAGAATGAAAAAGAACAGACGGCCGTCTACGGCACCTTCGTTCTGGGCCTGAAACCACGCCAGGTAGCCCAGGAATACCCCCACGTTTTTGCTAATGCCGCCGAAGTTTCCCGCGTCAAAGACAATCTCATCTCCCGCTTGCGCCGCAACCCGGATATGGCCCAATTTTTATGAAATGCCTGAAAAACGCTGATTCCTTCGTTTAGATTAGCAAAACCCATCTATGCAAAACAGATGACGATGAGCCTCGTCTTGGTTCTGTATGGAAAAGCACAAGCAGGAGTCACACATGGCGACGATTGAATATCAACTCACAACCAGGTTATACCGGATCATTTGTCCTGATCCCCTGAGCCTGGGCGAATACCAATTAGATTTATTACCTTCAGCCCCAAACCAACAAATCAAGCAGCACCTCAAACATTGCCCCCACTGCCGCCAAGAAGTCATCCATCTGAAAAATTTTCTGCCCGATCCCCTTCTGGATCACACATCCAGCTTCAGCCAACGGCTTAAAATCTGGATAGCTGAACGGGTAGCACCCGAACCAATGTCGTCCATGACGGGAGTGCCGGCCTTTGCCCTGCGTGGTGAGGCAGAAGACGCTGGGCCTCTCTTCTACCAGGCCGCCGATGTCCAGTTAACCCTGGAAATACAGGATGATCCGGAACACCCCGGCTACAAGACGATTTTAGGGCTGGTACTGGGCACCGCCTTATCTGAAATGGAAGCTCATCTCTGGCAGGAGGGACGGCCGTTAGCCACCAGCCAGGTAGATGAATTAGGTAATTTTATATTCAGCCAACTGGCAGCCGGGCTATATGAGTTAATTTTAGCCGGGCCTGACATGGAAATTCACGTGCAGGATTTACAGATTTAAGGGTAAGCGTATAATAACAGCCTTGACCATATAAACTATTATACTGACATCTTGCTCTCGTCCGGCTAAAATAAAATATACCCGTTGCAGCTCACAATTTAGCCCAAAATCGTATATCTGGTCATTATGTGTAACATTGTCGCCCCGGACGGCCGTATCCGTAACCGTCCTCTTAACCGCCAATCATCAACCCAACTATGGAAATTCAATACCCGGAACTACTGAAACGGCCGTTAGCCAAATCCGATCTGGAACAACTGGAACTCAATCCAGCCCATCTCACCACCCTCCTGTTCAGCCTGCCCAGCGTCACCAGCCAAAAACTGTTTCTGTCCCTCCACCTGCCCTGCCTCTCCGCCGCAGACCGGAACTTATTGGCTGACTGCCTCAAAACTAACGCCGACCAATATCTGCGTTCCAACATAGACGCCTGTTTGAATGCGGCCGATCTCCTCTTCTACCTGGCCGACCTCAGCCACAACGACTTGTACCGTGCCCTGGGGCTGCGCGTCCAGGCCAACGCCTACGCCCACGGCGGCCTGGGTAAATACCAAAAAGCCATCGCCGCCTACGACGAAGCTGCCGCCATCTACAAAAAACACAACCTGATAGTTCTGCAGGCCGGCTGCCAATTTGCCAAACTAACGCCGCTGGCCAACCTGGGCCAGCACGAAGAAGCATTTGCTCTGGGAGAATGGGCGGCTCAAATTTTTAATCAGCACAACAAGCCCATTTTTCTGGCAAAATTGTACGTCAATTTGGGAGCTATTCGACGCCGTTTAGGCCAGGACAACCAAGCCCTGACCCTCTACGATAAAGCCCGGCAAATTTACCAACAACTCGACCAGGATGAAGATGCATCTCTGGCTCTGGGGCGCGTAGAGCAGAACCGGGCCGGCGCTTTAAGACATTTAGGTCGTTTTGCAGACGCCATTACGGCCAGCCAGACAGCCTACCAGTTGTTGCAAAAATCCGGGCAAACGGTGGAAGCTGCCCGCGCCCAGCAAAACCTGGCTATCACTTATTTTGTTCTGGGGCGATACAATGAAGCATTAACCCTCTTGGATGAAGCCAGAGATGTTTTTCTGCAGGATGACCGGCCGCGTGACGCTATTCTGGTAGAACTGTTCACCAGCGATTGCCTGCTGCAACTGCACCGTTATGCCGATGTGCTGGAAAAGTGCCGGCAGGTGCGCCAGCTTTTTGCCAAAATCGGCTCCGAGTATGAGGTAGCCCAATCCTATCTCAATGAAGCGACGGCTCTGGCCCATCTGCGCCGCTATGACGAAGCGATAAAGACGCTGGCGAACGGCCGATCCATTTTTGCCGAACAAGGGAATGATCGCTGGGTTGCCGCGACCGATCTGGCTAAAGCGTTGATGCTGCTGCGCCAGGGGGAAACGGATGCCTGCCGGGATACGGCCGTATCCTGCGCCGCGGTATTCACCCAACTCAACCTGCCCCTGGAACAAGCCCAATCCCTCCTCATCGCCGCCGAAGCTGCCCTGGAACTGGACGACATCGCCAGCGCCTTAAAATTCATCACGCCCGTTGAGCAGTTCAGCCGCGAACACGATTTGCCCCTGTTGGCTTACCAGACAGCTCGCTTGCGGGGACAGGCCGCCGCCAGTCAAGGTAACTTTGATCAGGCGCGGGCCGAGTACGAAGAGGCGATCCACCAATTGGAACGGTTACGCGGCCGTCTCATGCTGGAATTTCGCTCAGATTTTTTGCTGGACAAGGAAAATCTATACGAAGACCTGGTAGAAACCTGCCTGGAACTAGGTCAGCCGGAAGACGCTCTGGCCTATGCCGAGCGGGCCAAATCACGCGCTCTGCTGGAACTGCTGGCCTTCCGCGTAGACCTGGGCGTGCAAGCCCGCGCCCCGGAAGATGAACCGCTGGTGACTGAACTGACCCGCCTACGGGCAGAACGGGACAATTTGTACCGGCGACAAGCGGCTTACGACGCCGCCCCACAGCGCGATGCAGGGCAAAAGCAGCTTCAGCAGCACGCCCTCACTCTGGAAAAACAGATCACCGATTTGTGGCACCGCCTGCTCATCCGCAATGCCGACTATGCCCGTGATGCCTCCCTCTGGCAGGTGCGGGCGGAATCGGTGCAGCCTCATCTGGATGAAGGCACGGTCCTGGTTGAGTACTTCACCATTCGGGATCAATTGGTCGCTTTTCTGGTGACGCGGGATGCTGTCTGGTCTCATCCGGTTTGCGGCCAAATAAGCCAGGTAAAAAAGCTGCTGCAACATATCTGGCTCAATTTGCGCTCTGTACCGCGCAGTAATCCGGCGCAAATATCACGCCTCACCCAAAATATCCAGGGTGTTCTGGCCAAGCTGTACGCCTCTGTATGGCAGCCGCTGGCCGATGATTTGGCCGGTGTGGAGAAGATCATTATCGTGCCGCATGGCCCTTTGCACTATCTGCCTTTCCCTGCACTGTACCATCAAGGGCAGTATTTGCTGGAGCAGCACGTGCTGAGTTACCTGCCCAACGCCAGCCTGCTGAGCTATATTCAGCCCCCCCAGGTAACGGATGTTCGGCTGACCGCTTTGTGCCATTCGTATGACGGTCGTTTACCCCACACTTACGACGAAGCGCAAACCATCGCCAACTTGTGGCAGGGTCAGGTTTTTGCGGAAGAAGAAGCCACACTGGCCCACCTGCGCCAGCAAATAACCCACAGCGATGTGCTGCACCTGGCCGTCCACGCCGATTTCCGCCCGGACAACCCCCTCTTTTCCGGGCTGGCCCTGGCCGATGGCTGGCTGACGACGTTGGACATCTTCAATCTGAAAATGAACGCCGCTTTGGTCACTTTAAGCGCCTGCCAGACGGGGCGCAGTGCGATTGGCGGCGGGGATGAACTGCTGGGGTTGATGCGCGCTTTTCTCTCGGCGGGAGCGGCCTCTTTGGTACTCAGCCTGTGGGCCGTAGAGGATCGATCTACAGCCCGGCTGATGGAGATGTTTTACCAGGAACTGTACGCCGGACAATCAAAAGCCGTCGCGCTGCGTCAGGCACAGATGAATATTTTGCAGGGAAACATGGACTTACCGGACAGGGAAACGGCCGTCCTCTACCAACATCCCTATTTTTGGGCGCCATTTTATCTGGTGGGCGATGCGGGGCCTTTGATTTGATTGGTTATGCTGGAAAACGGCCGTTTTTTACGTTTATCCAGTTGAACCCATTGTGACCATACATTAGGAGGGAAAAATGACTTTAGCAGACAGTAATACATTTATAATCATATTGGCAGTTGTCCTACTCATTGCCGGCCTCATTATTGGCTGGCTGTTAGGCCGCCGGCCACAAAGCGACGATGGAAAAAAACCGCCGCCTAAGCCGGTACCTCGACCCGTCTCTTTTGCCAACAATCAAATCATTCTGGCCGGAACAAGACCCGCTATCAATCAATTTGTGGAGAACACCTCGACCGATTTTGGTTTCAGACTGGTCAGAATGCCTTACCGGCAAATTCCAGTCCACGTCTTTAATCCAGAAGCGAGATATTCTAAAGATGAAGGAGCCTCCCAACAACTCAGTCCGGACGAAGCCGCCAACCAGGTCGCTGTCATTTGCGGTCTGGTGACAGAAACTTTCCGGATTGCCGAAAACCAACAAGGCCTTACCCTGGCCCAAATCCAGGAATTAGCCACCAATAATGGTCTCATCGCTGACCGTAACTATAAAACGGGGCGTCCTGTTTTGGTGTTTGAAGGGGACCCGGAATCAACGGAAGGATTTCCTTTTATGGATGCGAATCCCGGAGCCGCGGAAAAGGCTTTTTTCAACCAATGGGCATTTCACCGGCCGGATAATAGTAACGGCCGTATAGGCATTCAACTTTACAACGAGTTATTCGATCCTCCCGGTAATGATTTTGACGAACCGGCCGATGTTAAAAACAACCGCACAGTGACACCAGATGGCCAAGGCATAATCGTAGCTGTATTCGACACCTCTCCCTACGATAATTACAAGGCCTTGGTCAATCAGGATGTAGCCATTCCCCCGCCCAATTCCGGCGGCCGCAGCGTACAACAAGTGGCACATTACGCCGTTCCCGGCCTGCCCGATGCCCGCGATCACGGTCTTTTTGGCATCAGCCTGATAAAAGCAGTGGCTCCGGAATGTGAATGTCGTCTTTATCGGGTGCTGAATGATTCCAACCGGGGCGACCTGAACATTTTGTTACAGGCTTTAGACCAGTTTATTCTGGACATGGCGGCCCGCAACGGCAATGACCAGCCGCTAAAAAATTGTGTTATCAATTTGAGCCTCGGCATTACTGTCGAACCGGATGAGTCATCAAGTGAAGGGTCTTTGGTTCCCGCTTTGACGCAAAAGCTGAAATGTATGCACAAGTTAGGCGCTGTTATAGTCGCCGCATCAGGTAACGATTCGGCAGAATTGGTTAATCCGCTGCCGGCTCAAATACCGGCTGCCTTCGATTTCGTGATTGGTGTTGGCGCCAGCAACAGCAGCGGCGGCCGTAGTCGTTTCTCAAACCTGGGGGATGTCTATGCGCCCGGCGGGGAGAACGATCAAGTCATTCCAGTGGTGTGCAGTGACACAAATGACGATGATTGTGTGATTGGTTTCGCCCAATCCATATCGCCTGATACCAAATTCGCCTATTGGCGCGGCACTTCTTTCTCAGCGCCTATAGTTAGCGGGTTGGCCGCCCTGCTCTTGAATAAAGGGGTGGAGCCGGCGCAGGTGAAGGGCAAGATTATTGCGGAATCTACGCCCATGTCACCGCCGGTAACAACGACAACTGCTGGCAGTCAAGTAGGTGGGATTATCAACATTCCAAAAACTGCGAATTGATTTGCCGGAAAAACGGCCGTCACCCCGTTTATATTCTATAGAGAGGAAAAAGGTTGTTTCAGTCTTTAATGGTCGGGCGGGTTTACAAACTCGCCCGACTAATATTTTTCCGCACACTATCTACACATCCCAGCGCAGCGCCCAGCAATGCCCCTTCAACCAGACCAACCATCGCGCCATACAGCACATCCGGCATGGCTGCGGCCCGAATCATGCTGTCCCACAGCAGACACCACAAACCGGCGCTGATGATTGCCCCCAGTAATACCCCTAACAAAGAGCCTAGCACTGCCCCTTCCCCCATGCTCCAAATCAAATTCTCAATATCTGCTTTAGACAGGTTCAATTTCCGCATTCTCACTCCATTTTGCCGTCTTGCTCATGGTTTAGTGGCGAGCAAACAATCATTTAATGGTAAAGAATCGCTGTGTAAAGACAACGGCCGTTCATAGTCAGTTAATGCTTGGCAATTGTTTGAAATTGGTTCATTCTGGGAGAATGAACCAATTTTTGCCCATTTCGTTATATAATAGACGACAGATCAGAAATTTGCGGAGGTTCCCATGCCCACAGCCCCACTCAGAAGCGTCACGCCTACCATTGACGTCTACGTAAAATTGGCCCAATATCCCATCATGTCCGACCGTATTCGCCTGCGAATGCGCGAAGAGCTTTTCCGGCGCGGCGTCATCAGCCAGCAAAAATTCGAGAAAGAAGTCAAAAAGATGGCCGTTGAGTCGCAGCAGCGCGAAGGTCTGCGGGACCCTTCAAACCAGGAAGATGAAGTGACCTGGCAAAAGAGAGTGGAGATTGTCCGGGAAATGCACACCGATATGTACTTCGCCAACAATCTGGGCAGCGGCTTGCTGGACCAATTAATTGAGGAAGTCCTACGCAACGATGAAACCCTGGATGAAGCCACCGACCTCAACTTTAACCCGGAAATTGCCCCGTGGGCTTTGCTCTTTTCCCAGGGAGAAATTTACGACGCCCTGCCTCCGCCGGAAAAAGAAAAAATCAAACATCACTTGCAGGAAATCAAAGTCGTCCTGATCAAACGGTTGATGAGCGACCAACTGCCCTTTATCGCCGTAGCCCGCCACGTGTTCAACATCAGCGATTTGCGCTGGGTTTATGAACGGATGATTGGCGGCGGGAAAATTGGCGGCAAGGCCAGCGGCATGATGCTGGCCTGGAAAATTCTGGCAAAAAACGAACCGGATTGGGGGCCACACATTCAGCAGCAGGTGGACATCCCGGAAACATTTTTCATCGGGTCGGAAATCATTTATGAATTTATCTATCACAACAAATTAACCCGCTTCCTTAACCAAAAATATCTCTCCAAAGAGGAAATGGAACAGCAGTATCCGGCGATTGTAAAAGCCCATCTGGCGGCAGATTTACCCGATATTACGGTGGAACAGTTACGGGAAACGCTGGAAAGATTGAACGGCCGTCCCTTCATCGTACGGTCTTCCAGCCTGTTGGAAGACCACATTGCCTACTCGTTTGCCGGGCAGTACCGCAGCTACTTCTGTCCCAATCAACGAGACCCGGAAGCCAATTTACAAGCTCTGAAAGAGGCCATCAAACGGGTTTACGCCAGCACATTTAATCCCAGGGCGATGGCTGAACGCCAGAAACACGGCTTGATTGATTACGATGAGCGCATGGCGATTATGATTCAACCGCTGGTGGGGCATGTTTACGGCCGTTACTTCCTCCCCACCGTCATCGGCACTGGCCGCAGCGACACCCCCTGGCACAAAAACACGGTCATGCAGGTGGAAGATGGCTGCTTACGGCTGGTCTGGGGTCTGGCCGGCCGCATCGTAGACCCGCTCAATACCCAACAAAGCAGCATTATCATGCTCAGCCACCCCCAAAAACGGCCGGAACAAACCGAAGGCACCCCCTATTCTCAAACCCAGCGAGAAGTCCGTTTGATCGATCTGGACACCAACGAGCAAAAAACACTGCCCGTCAAGAAGGTATTGAAACCCGATTATCCCTTCCTGGAGTATGTCGCCACGCCGGACCCGGAACACCTCGATAGTTATCACATCACCTTCGACTATCTGGCCCAAGACCCCAAGTTCGTCAAGCTGATGCGCAGCGCCCTCATGCGTCTCAAAAAAGTGTACCAAAAACCGGTCGTTGTCGAGTTCACCGTAGACATCATCCCTGCGCGCACAGGCGTTGATTACAAACTGTACATCCTGCAATGTCACACAAGTGACTGAATCCGGATTGGTTCAATCTGCGAGATTGAACCAATCTTTCAATGACCACAAGCTAAGCGCCAGACACGGCCGTCCATCCCCAACAACTCATCCGCTTCTTTTGGCCCCCAACTGCCCGGCTCATATAACACCATCGGCGGCGCAGCCGGGTCTGATTCCCAGCCAAAGATAACCGGATCAATCAAGCGCCAGGCCGCCTCAATGCCATCACTGCGGGTAAACAACGAAGCGTCGCCGCGCAGTACATCCAGCAGCAAGCGCTCATAAGCATCCGGCAGCATATTCCCCTGAAACGATTCGTCATAATGGAACTCCATTTCCACCGGCCGCATCCGGCTGGAGTCCGGCACTTTGGTTTCGATGGTCATGTGGATACCTTCATCCGGCTGAATGCACAGAGAGAGGATATTAGGTTCAAATTCCACTTCGTCCGCGTCGTCAAACATCAGGTGCGGCGGCCGTTTGAATTCGATAATGATTTCCGTCGTTTTCCCCTTTAACGCTTTGCCGGAACGCAGGTAAAAGGGAACGCCCTGCCAGCGCCAGTTGTCTACAAACAACTCCATGGCGGCATAAGTCGGCGTCACGGAATTGGGGGCCACCCCCTCCGTGCCACAATACCCTTCGTACTGGGCGCGTACCGTTTGCTTCAGATCAATGGGGCGGATAGCCCGGAACAGTTTGGCCTTCTCGTTGCGCACTTCGTCGGCGTCAAAGGAAGCAGGCGGTTCCATCGCCACCAGGGAAAGAAGCTGCATCAGATGATTTTGGAACATATCGCGCACCACGCCGGCCGTATCGTAATAGCCGGCGCGATGGCCGACGTCTACGCTTTCTACGGCCGTAATCTGCACATTGTCCACATAATTCCGGTTCCACACCGGCTCATAAATCGTATTGGCAAAGCGGAAATACAGGATATTTTGCGCCGTCTCCTTGCCCAGATAATGATCAATGCGGTAAATCTGATGCTCCTGCAAGACGGCGTGCAGCGCCTTGTTCAGCGCGTGCGCCGAGGCCAGATCGTGACCAAACGGCTTTTCCACCACCACGCGCCGCCAGCCTTCATCTTCCCGCACCATATCCGCCGCCCCCAAATTTTCTACGATTGGAATGAAGAAACGCGGCGCAACTGCCATGTAATACACCCGGTTGGCCGACCCCTTTTCCAGTTGGCTCAGGTACGGCCCCAGATTGGCAAAGTCTTCCGGCACATCCAGATTACCCTGAAAATAATGAATGTTGTCACAAAATGCGCCCCATTTGGCCTCATCG
>JAJRTP010000521.1 GCA_024278255.1 Chloroflexota bacterium
ACTGAACACTGAAAACTGAAAACTGAACACTGAACACTGAAACGGAGAGTCAAAAATGAACGAAGATGAGGTAGACATTCAGGACACAGTATATTTTTTCGATACGACGCTGCGGGATGGGGAGCAATCTCCGGGCGCGACGTTGAATGTGGAAGAAAAACTGGAGATTGCCCGGCAGCTATCCCGGTTGGGCGTGGACATCTGCGAGGCGGGCTTTCCTATCGCTTCTCCCGGCGACTTTGATGCAGTGCGTCGCATTGCCGAGGAAGTAGGGCCGCTGGTTGAAGGGCGTAAGTCGGGCCAGCCGATGGTGATTGCCGGTCTGGCGCGGGCCAATGAGGAAGATATTCAACGGGCTTACGACGCGGTGAAGGTGGCCCCGCGCCATCGCATCCATACCTTTCTGGCAACCAGTGATATTCATCTGAAGCACAAGCTCAGGATGGACCGGGAAGAATGCGTGGATCAGGTTATCAAATCGGTCTCCTTTGCCAAAAGTTTGTGTAACGACGTGGAATTTTCGCCGGAAGATGCCGGCCGGTCTGACCCGGACTTTTTGGTGCAGGTGTTGGCCGAAGCGATTAAGGCTGGGGCCACGACGCTGAATATTCCTGATACTGTGGGTTACACGACGCCGGAGGAGTACGGCCGTCTCATCAGCTACCTCATCGAAAATACGCCGGGGGCCGACACCGTCGTCTGGTCTACGCACTGCCACGACGACCTGGGTCTGGCCACGGCCAATACCCTGGCCGGAGTGCAGGCCGGCGCGCGGCAGGTGGAAGTGACTATTAACGGTATCGGTGAACGGGCGGGAAACACGTCGCTGGAAGAAGTAGCCATGGCGATTGCCACCCGGCCGCAGACGTTTGATTTACAGACCAATATTGATACCTCTCAAATTACCAAATCCAGCCGCATGGTCAGCGCGTACACGGGGATGGTGGTGCAGCCTAATAAGGCCATTGTGGGGGCCAATGCCTTTGCTCACGAAGCCGGTATCCACCAGGATGGGATGTTGAAGAATCAGCAGACGTATGAAATCATGCGGCCGGAAACGGTAGGTCTGAATGCGTCCAAACTGGTGCTGGGTAAACATTCCGGCCGTCACGCCTTCCGCGTGCGCCTGGAAGAGATGGGTTACGATGACCTGAGTAAAGAAGATTTGAATGCCGCCTTTGCCCGCTTTAAGCGGTTGGCGGACAAGAAGAAAATCGTGACGGATGCAGATATCGAAGCCATTATTGCCGACGAGATTTACCAGCCGCCGGAAATCTGGAAGTTGAATCATATTCAGGTGTCTTGCGGTGATCACAGTATTCCTACAGCCTCGGTGAGTTTGACGGGGCCGAATGATGAGGAGTACCGGGATGCGGCGTTGGGAACGGGGCCGGTGGATGCGGTTTATCAAGCCATTAACCGGATTATTGGCGTGAAGAACCGGCTGACGGAGTTTACAATCAATGCGGTCACGGAAGGGTTGGATGCCCAGGCAGAAGCGATGATTCGCATTCAGCCGATCAATGGTGAGCGGGAATATGGTATGAACCCGCAGACAAATGAGATGTTTGCCCGCACGTTCAGCGGCCATGGGGCCAGCACGGACATCGTAGTCGCCAGCGCCCGCGCTTATCTGAGTGCCCTGAACCGGATGTTGGCAGCGCGTGAGGAAGAGGGGAGTGTTGTTAGTGTTCAGTAATCAGTTTTTAGTGTTCAGTGGGCGCGTAACTGAACACTGAAAACTGAACACTGTAAAAGATGGCTAAATTTTACGAAGAACTTACTCCGCAATTGCAGGATTTTATCGCCCGGCAGCATCTGTTTTTTGTGGCAACGGCGCCGGTGAACGGCCGTATCAATCTCAGCCCCAAGGGGATGGATACGTTCCGGGTGTTGGATGCGGGCCGGGCAGCGTTTATGAATCTGACGGGCAGCGGTAATGAAACGGCGGCGCATCTGGCGGAAAACGGCCGTATCACCATCATGTTTTGCAGTTTTGATGAGAAGCCGTTGATACTCAGGTTGTATGGTTACGGCCGTGCCCTCCACCAGCATGATGCGGAATGGGATAAATATGTTAACTTGTTCCCTGAGAAAATTGGCAACCGTAACATCATCCTGATAGATATAAAGTCGGTGCAAACTTCATGCGGTTTTGGCGTACCATTTTATGAGTATCAGGGAGATCGTGATCAGTTAGAAAAAGGTGATGCCAGGCGCGGCCCGGATGGAATCAGGCAGTATTGGTTAGAGAAAAACCAGGTTAGTATTGATGGTCTGCCCACAAATTTGCTGGCAACTATCGAAGACAGAGCCGTTGAATGAGCGTGGAAGATACTGTCTGGCAAACGGATGAATTGACGCAAAAGTTTCTGAGCGGCGTGCGCGGGGCAATCCCCCTGGCCGATTTGCAGATTGATATGATGCTGCGCCTGATTGACCGGACTCAAACGGCCGTCACTCATTTCCTCGATCTGGGCTGCGGCGACGGCATTCTGGGGCAGGCTGTTTTGGATCGCTACCCGGAATCTACGGGTGTTTTCGTGGATTTCTCCCAGCCCATGCTGGAGGCGGCGCGGGAAAAATTGAGTGGGTATGACGGCCGTGTCACCTTCCAGCAGATTGATTACGGGCAAGCAGGTTGGCCGGTTGAAATTGCCGATCCTTTCGGTGTTATCGTTTCCGGTTACTCCATCCACCACCAACCAGATGCCCGGAAAAAAGAAATTTACGCCGAGATTTATGATCTGCTGCGGCCAGGCGGCATTTTCATCAACGCAGAGCATGTGGCCTGCCGCTCCGCGTTGGGCGAGCAGGTGGCGGAGGACGTGTTTGTGGATGCGATGGTTGTTTATCACCGGAAAGTGGGCGACGGCCGTACCCGTGAACAATTGGCCCAGGATTTATACCACCGCTACCGTCCCGACGGTGCGGCCAACATCCTGGCCCCCGTCGAAGCGCAGTGCGACTGGCTGCGGGAGATTGGCTTTACGCAGGTGGATTGTTATTTGCAGTATTTGGAAACGGCCGTGTTCGGCGGTGTTAAAGGGCTGGAGGCAAGATGAATCAGGTGACAGGCGGACGAGATTGTAACCAGCGTTCCAGCGATCGTTTGCTTTCACCGCTGTGCCGTCCGGCCAGCAGTCCTTCAATGCCAATATGTTCATCCAAATCCGGCCACTCAATGGCGTACCCGTCGCCCAATAGCTGCCAGTTGTTCCGTTCGGCTGGCGTGGCATGGTACAGGCGCGGGTACCAGGAAAGCGGCACCAAGAGTGTACGGCCGTCGCTTAAATCAACGATCAATTTGTCGGCCGTAAAAGAAATATCAATGACTTGTGGATCAGCTTCAAGAACTAAAGTATTCATGCCATGCCTCCAACAATACGGTCTCATGTTTAATTACTCGCCGGGCAATATCACGCAATTCATGCTGCTTGAACCCTCTGTTTTTAACCAGCGAAACCGGCGACAGCCAAAATTTGGCGATATTTCTGTCTCGCTTAACATGAATATGGGCCGGTTCGCCCTGATCTGAGCTAAAAAAGATGAAATAGTAAGGGCCATCTTGTAATACCGTCGGCATATTCTGATTATAGCATATTAACTGGAGATTTATATGACTCAACCTAGAACCATTATTGACAAAATTTGGGATAACCATGTCGTTGTAGATGAGCCAGGCAGCCCAGCTGTCCTCTACATTGATTTGCACCTGATTCACGAGGTCACGTCGCCCCAGGCGTTCCAGGGATTGCGGGAGCGGGGTCTGACGGTACACCGTCCCTCCCAAACCATCGCCACGATGGATCACAGTATCCCTACTACGCCTATTGGCATTCCCATTGTGGATACTATTGCCGCCAAGCAGATTGCCACGCTGGAGAAGAACTGCCAGGATTTTGGCATCGAACTGTTTGGCATGGACAGTCCCAACCGGGGCATTGTTCACGTCATCGGGCCGGAACTGGGGCTGACCCAGCCGGGGATGACTATTGTGTGCGGCGACAGCCACACGGCCACGCACGGCGCGTTTGGCGCGCTGGCTTTTGGCATTGGTACCAGCGAGGTGGAACACGTGCTGGCGACGCAAGCCTTGTTGCAGACTAAACCGAAGACGTATGCGGTGAACGTTCACGGCCGTCTCCCCGAAGGCGTCGCTTCCAAAGACATCATCCTGGCCCTGCTGGCCAAAATCGGCGTGGGGGGCGGCACGGGGCATGTGTTCGAGTATCGCGGCGAGGCGATTCGCGCGCTGACGATGGAGCAGCGTATGACCATTTGCAACATGAGCATTGAAGGCGGCGCTCGTGCCGGCTTGATTTCCCCAGACGATACCACCTTTGAATATCTGGCGGGCCGATCTCACGCACCGCAGGGGGCAGCCTGGGATGAGGCGGTCGCTGAATGGCGTACTCTGGCTTCCGATGAAGGGGCTGTTTTTGATAAAGAAGTGGATTTGGACGCCAGTACCTTAGAGCCGATGATCACTTTTGGCACCAACCCGGGCATGGGTATGAGAATCAGTGAAGCCATCCCCGACCCTGGAGCCATCCCCAATGTGAGTGAGCGGCAGACGTTGGAGAAGGCGCTGGCCTACATGGATTTACAGCCGGGACGGCCGTTAATCGGCCATCCGGTAGACGTGGTGTTTATCGGCAGCTGCACCAACTCCCGTATTTCTGATTTGCGTCAGGCGGCCGGCGTTATCCAGGGGCGCAAAGTGGCGGACAACGTGCGCCTGATGGTGGTGCCTGGTTCGCAAGGTGTGAAAAAGCAGGCAGAAGCAGAGGGCTTGGACCGCATCTTTAAGGAAGCGGGTGCGGAATGGCGGGAAGCGGGCTGCTCCATGTGTATTGCCATGAATGGCGACCAACTTCAGCCCGGCCAATACGCCGTCAGCACCAGCAACCGTAATTTTGAAGGGCGGCAGGGTAAAGGCGGCCGTACCTTTCTAGCCAGCCCGCTCACGGCAGCAGCCACGGCCGTTACCGGCGTGGTGACGGATGTGAGGAGATTGTAATTGTATTGCGTACTGCGTATTGCGTAATCGGAACATTACGCAATACGCAGTACGCAGTACGCAACAGGAAAAGTCTTATGATAAACCCAGCCTACCAAGTCAAAGTCAAACAATCCATCGAACTACTCAAACAGCTTTTGCATCAGGCGGATGATGCTACCTGGCTTATTTTGGCGGGCAATCTTTCCCAGTGCCGCACGCATAGTTTGACGGGTGTGGTGCGGGAGGCGCTGCCGCGGGAAGAAATCCCGGTGGAAAATGAGGTGTATCATGCCAGTTACGGCCGTCTCTCCATTCCCCTTTCCGGCTGCAACAAATATGCCATGAAAAAAGAGGTGCTGCCTTATATCTGTGTGCGCACCCATATTCAAGCAGTAATGATGCAGCGTTACGGCCGTATGCTTTTCACCGTACAAGACTATTTCCAGCAAGACGCTATCTTCAGCGATTGGTTTAACCCGGAATTTTTGCACAATCTGGAGCAGGCTGGCGTCATTCAGGTAGCTCATCGTCGCCCGCAATCGGCCCTGTCTATGAAGCGGCGGGCGGCACAGTTGGACGGCCGTTATGGCGAAGCGTCGTTTATCACTTTATAAAACAAGAGGAACTTATGAAAGCATTTACAACTTTGACTAGCAAGATGGTGGCTATTCCCACCGAAAATATTGATACAGACCAGATCATCCCCGCCCAATTTCTCAAAACCATCAGCAAGACCGGGCTGGGCAAAAATTTATTCTACCACTGGCGTTACCGGGAAGACGGGTCACCCAACCCGGATTTCCCCTTAAACCAGCCGGAGGCAAAAGACGCTTATATCCTGCTGGCGGGGGATAATTTCGGTTGCGGTTCCAGCCGGGAACACGCCCCCTGGTCGCTGATGGATTACGGTTTTCAGGCGATCATCAGCACCAGCTTTGCCGATATTTTCCGCAACAATTCCCTGAAAAACGGCCTGCTGCCGGTGATTGTGGATGAGGCGACTTACCAGCAGTTGCTCAGTCTGGTGGAAGAAGACCCGGAAACCAGTGTAACCATTGATCTGGCTGCGCAAACTGTTACCTTGCCCGACGGCCGTAGCGTCACCTTCCCCATAGACAACTTCAGCAAAACCTGCATGTTAGACGGCCTGGATCAACTGGGCTATCTGCTTAAACAAGAGCCGCGCATCGCCGAATATGAGGCAGCACATTCTGCGCGGGTTAATACGTTTCAGTAATCAGTGTGCAGTTTACAGATCGCTAAAAACTGAATCCTGCAAACTGAAAACTGTACACTAATAAAGGAAAACCTCATGACCAAAATATACCTTTATGACACGACCCTCCGCGACGGTACCCAGCGTGAGGGGATTTCTTTATCATTGGACGACAAGCTGAAAATCACGCAAAAGCTGGATGAATTTGGCATTGATTACATTGAAGGCGGCTGGCCCGGTTCCAATCCCAAAGATGTGGAGTATTTTCAACGAGTGGCATCGCTGGATTTGCAGCACGCTAAAGTGACTGCATTTGGCAGCACCCGGCGTAAAGGTGTTTCCCCGGAAGAGGACGCCAATCTTAAGCTGTTGATTGACGCCAACACGCCGGTCATTACTCTGGTGGGCAAAAGCTGGGATTTGCACGTGCGGGATGTGCTGACGACGACGATGGAAGAAAACCTGGCGATGATTGGCGAGAGTGTGGCCTACTGCAAATCGTTTGACAAAGAGGTCGTTTACGATGCGGAACATTTCTTTGACGGCTACAAGGCCAATCCCGAATATGCGCTGGCTACGCTCAAGGCGGCGGCCGTTAACGGGGCGGATTCGGTGGTGTTGTGCGATACCAATGGGGGGACGCTGCCCTGGGAGATCGAGGAGATTTTTACGGCCGTTACCCAATCCCTCGGCCCCCACGTCGCCGTCGGCATCCACACCCACGACGATGGCGAATGTGGGGTAGCTAACACGCTGGCGGCCGTGCGGGTAGGGGCCGTGCAGGTGCAGGGAACCATCAACGGCTATGGCGAGCGCGTGGCCAACGCCAATTTGTGCAGCATCATCCCCGATTTGCAGCTAAAAATGGGGTACGAATGTGTCAGCGACGAGCAGTTGCGTAACCTGACCGAACTCTCCCGCTATGTCGCCGAAGTAGCCAATCTGGAACAGGATGATCACCAGCCTTACGTCGGGGCCAGTGCTTTTGCTCACAAGGGCGGTATCCACGTGGCGGCTATGCTCAAAAATCCGCTCAGCTACCAGCACATCGAGCCGGAACTGGTGGGCAA